>JAVHQG010000162.1:0-17689 GCA_036171035.1 Bacteroidales bacterium | reverse complement strand
ATAAAAGATAAAAGATAAAAGATAAAAGGGAAAAGATAAAAGATAAAAGATAAAAATATATGTCATACGTTCGTCCTAAAAAAAGTCTTGGTCAGCATTTTCTGAAAGACAAAAACATTGCGCAAAACATTGTAAATAGTTTGCTTTTAGATAAGATTAATACAGTGGTAGAGATAGGTCCAGGCATGGGTGTGCTTACTGAATTTCTTTTACAAAATGAAACAATTGATTTGTTCGTGGTTGAAGTTGACCGAGATTCTGTAAAATATTTAAAGGATAATTCTGTAATTCCTGAAGACAGGATTATTGCTGAAGATTTTATAAAAAGTGATTTGTTAAATAAATTTTCTTCACAGGTAGCAATAATTGGAAATTTGCCATATAATATTTCAAGTCAGATATTTTTTAAAATTCTTGAATATAGGAATCAGGTTTCAGAGGTTGTGTGTATGATTCAAAAAGAAGTTGCCGAACGAATTAGTACTCCTCCCGGAAGCAAAACATATGGTATTTTAAGTGTTTTATTGCAGGCTTATTATAATATAGAATATCTTTTTACTGTAAATGAAACAGTATTTGTGCCACCACCTAAAGTGAAATCAGGCGTTATTAGGCTTATTAGAAATGATGTTATGAAACTTGATTGCAATGAAGATTTGTTTCGTAAAGTAGTAAAAACAGCATTTAATCAACGCAGAAAAACTTTAAGAAACTCTTTAAAGAGTATGTTGGAAGGAGTTCCTACTACTGATGCTATTTTTGAATTAAGACCTGAAAGGTTGAGTGTGGCTGAATTTGTAAAACTCACAAATATGTTTGCAAAATAAAAGCACCGTTTCAATATCGTTCAAAACGGTGCTTTTTGTTGTAATAATTAAGAATATTTAAACATTAATTTTCTTTAAATATTCAGGTACGATTTCGTGACTAACTATTGATTCGTTTGTTTCGTTTCTTCTTATTAGGTGTGGTTTCCCTTCCATGTCAATCATCACAATATTTGGTCGTAATGTAATAAACTGCATCCATTGTGTCATGTTATATGCGCCAATACGACTGATTACAACCTGATCGCCTTTATTGAGCAACGGGAAAGAAATATTCTCGCGGAGGCAGTCAATATTCATACAAAGAGGACCATAGATTACAGTCTCTTCTGTGTAGTGTGTAAAATCCTGAGCAGGTGTGATTTTATGTTCATACCAAAATGAAGTGAAGAGCAAATTTACGCCTGCATCAACAATAATTGCTCGTTTTCCGTCGGCCAATCGTTTTATTGCAATAACAGATCCCAACAAAGAGCCTGCATCATCAATCATTGCTCTTCCTGATTCAAGAATTAACATTGGCATATATTCAGGCTTAATCGCAGAATTAATGAGTGCAGATGATATTGCTTCAGCGTATGCGTCGAAAGTAGGACATGTGTCTGTTCCAGGTGAAAAAGCACCTTTTAGGGTGTTTTTAGAAGCAAATCCACCACCAAGATCGATATATTTAATATGATGATTAAATTTATTTTGAACGCCAACTGCTAAATCTGCAAGTTTTGATGCCGCCCATCCATAAGCCCAAGGAACCATAATATACGTGCCGATGTGTGCATGCAAACCAACCAACTCAAGTTTATTATTGAGCATAATCCTGTTTAATGCCTCCCATGCTTCACCATTTTCATAATTAAACCCAAAACGACTCCATATTGGATGAATACCCGTATCCATGTTTACACGAATAGATACCTTTGGTTTCTGTTCTGATTTTTCACTTAATTCAATGATTGTATAAAGTTCATCAAAATGATCTATATGGATGAGTGACCCATTTGCAATTGCCTTTTTTAAATCTTTTTCTGATTTATCAGGGCCATTAAAAATAATATGCTGACCCTGCACCCCATTAGCAATGGCTTTATCGTATTCAAACCCTGAAACAACTTCAGCCCAAGAACCTTCCTGATGAAACACTTTGCATACTGCGTTCAGATAATTGGTTTTATAAGACCAAGCAAACTGCACTTTCGGATATCTTGTTGTAAAAGCACGTTTTGCTTCTTTGTATGTTTCCCTAATGGTTCGTTCAGAAACAACATAAACCGGAGAGCCAAATTCTTTGATGAGATCCTTTACTGCAACACCGTCAATATGCGTGATTGGATCGTATTCTGTTTTCAAACCAAATTTATTGGGAATGTTTACATTTAGCTTCTTTATTAAAGGTCTTTCGAACGGTAATTTTTTTGCTGCCATAACTATTTAGGATTTAATTTTGAATGATGGATTTTAAATTATAAATTATAAATTATAAATTATAAATTATAAATTTTAAATGTTTTATGATGTATTTATTATAATTCACCGGTAGTAGATAATTTCTCAAATTCCTCTAATTCAACAATCATATCCATAGAATATCTGATGAATAATTTTCCTACGTCATAGGTTTCATAAGGTTTTACATCTAATTCCAGAGCCAGTTTTACCAAGGCTTCAGGCAGATTTTGTCCGGCACCGACAGCCAAATAAACCCATGCCGGAATACGTGGATTGATTTCAATCAAAAATAATTCATTATTGATTGTTTTAATAAGTTCAAGCTCCATGCCTCCACGCCATTTTGTTTGTCCAATAAGGCTGTAAGTAAGGTCAAGCATATTTTTATCATCAAGTGTTATTCCTCCCCAAGCCTTTCCTTTATCAGTTATATACTGTTTTCTCATTGGAACTGCACCCACGGTGTTTCCTTTGCCATCACCCAGTGCAATCACGTTTACTTCTGTCCCATGGACAAATTGCTGAATAATAATAGGCAACCCCCATTTAGATGAGATTTTATTAAAATATGTACGTACCTGTTCTGCATTATAGGCTACATAAGCATCATAGTATTTCCCTTTCACAAGTAGAGGATAAGTAAAATCAGCATTTAAACCATAAATTTCGTTTTCGCCAAAAATAGGACGACTATAAGGAACATTCACCCCATATTTTTTCCCATAAGCAGGCAAATTTGTTTTATGTCGTTCTTCAAATTGTTCAAGTGTAGGAAGAAATGTATGTATGCCCATTAGTTTAAGGGTATCAGCCATTTTCATAAAACTGTATAATTCAGCATCAAAATTTGGAATAATCACATCAATTTTGTCAACAGAATTAATATATTCCAAACGCTGAATCAACGGATCGGTGCCTGCTGAAGGATAAGGTATCTGATAAGTTTTATCTACAATATCGTGCATATAGATTCCGGGTTCCAGATTTTCATAGGCTAACCCGAGAATGCGCACATCAAATTCTTTTGATTCTCTGATGCCTCTGATTACAGGAACACCCGGACCCGGATTATCAGTGTTATTCAGCCCTGAACATGCTACTGTTATTTTTTTTCTCGTTGCCATTATTAATCTTCAGTTAAATGATATTGTTTCACTACGGTAATAAAATCAAAATAAGCTTTTTCAAAGTTTGCTTGATCTACCTCGTATTTATTAATAATAAATTTTTGAATTTCGGGCATGTCTTTTCCTTCCTTCATAAGTGTCATTATTTCTGCACCGATAGGATTTAGCGAATATGAATCGCCGGTGGTTGGATCGAAAACAAATCCGTTTTCGCTCACAGCTATATTCTTTTTAATTTTCATGATGTTTTTTATTGATTTTTATTTTACAAATTTGAAAATAATCAAAAATTTAATTGTTATATAATTTTAAAAATAAATCATATAATTCGGATTAAAAATAAATCGTAAATCATTCTCTAAAGATTTTGTAAATTTGAAACAAATATATTTTTCTGCATGAACACATTAATAACAAACGGTACGATCGTTACAGAAAGCAAATCATTTTTGTCTGACATACTCATATGTAAAGGAAAAATTGAAGCTATTAGAAAAAAAATAAAAGCCACAACTGATATGCAAATCATTGATGCGTCGTCGTGCTTTGTGTTGCCTGGTGGCGTTGACGCACATGTCCATTTTGATTTACCCACACCGGCCGGAAATTCTGCTGACGATTTTGAAAGTGGCAGTAAAGCGGCAATTGCAGGTGGTACAACTACCATAATTGATTTTGTAACCCCGGGGAAAGGAGAATCATTTATAACTGCTTTACAGAAAAGGAAGAAAGTAGCTGCCAAATCGCACATTGATTATAGTTTTCACATGGGGGTAACATGGTGGGGAACCCAGTCTGAACAAGAGATTGAACAATGTATTAAAAAAGAAGAAATAACATCTTTTAAGGTATATCTTGCATATAAAGGAGCTGTAGGTATTGATGATGCAGAATTAATAGAAACAATGTATGCCGTAAAAAAATATAATGGTCTGCTCACTGTTCATTGTGAACATGGTGATATGATAAAAAAATTGCAAAAAGAATTTATTGCAGCAGGTAAAACATCTCCACGATTCCATCCCTTATCACGACCATCAGCATTAGAAGCAGAAGCTGTTTATAAAGTATTATGTTTTGCAAAAATAATAGGCTGTAGAATATATATTGTTCATGTATCATCTGCAAAATCAATGGAATTAATTAAAGCTGCACGCATGGCAGGGCAAGAGGTGTTTGTTGAAACATGCCCACACTATTTGTTATTAAATGAAAATGTGTATAAAAAACCTGCCAAACAGGCGTTAAAATACGTATTGAGCCCACCATTGAGGACCAAGTTTGATAATGAGCAATTATGGGATGAATTAAAGAACGGAAACATTGATGTGCTTGCAACAGATCATTGCCCGTTTCACACAGTGGCCCAGAAAGATATTGGAATTAATGATTTTTCGAAGATACCTAATGGAGGGAATGGAGTAGAAGAAAGGCTTCGTTTATTATTCACTTATGGTGTGAAAAAAAATATTATTTCGATGAACCAGATGGTAAAATTAACGAGCACAATGCCTGCGAAAATTTTTGGTATTTATCCACAAAAGGGTTCTCTGTCTATAGGTTCAGATGCAGATATTATAATTTGGAATCCCGAAAGCAAAAGTACAATTTCAGCAAAAACACATCATCAAAATGGGGACTCAAATATTTATGAAGGCTTTCGTGTGCAAGGTTCTCCAGAGGTTGTACTGGCAAAAGGGAAAATTATTTTTGATAAAGGAGAATTTTTTTTGAAAGGGGTTAAAGGAGAATTGTTAAAAAAAATAGAAGATTTGAAATAAATAACAAATGATATTTAGATTGTTCTTTTGCGTGAATGGGGTTAGATAGTGTCAGCAAGAAAACGCCAATAATTTCGTTACTCTAATTTTGAAAACAGTCATTTACAAAAGTAAACTCCTTGATTTTCAAAAGCCTGCACACAACCTCGCTCAACCTGTCACAGGCAGGTTGCCGTGAAAGCCTCATTCTTGACATTTTCTTATCTGACACTAAGTTTTCTTACAAGAACTAGATAAAAAATATTATTTTTGAAACTTAATATAATCGTATATGGAAAAAATGAAAACCGTTGTGATTCTTTGTGCAGGTGGTCCTGCTCCAGGTATTAATACAGTAATTGCTACTGTTTCAAAAAGATTTTTATCAGATAATTATCGTGTGATTGGTTTGAATTATGGTTACAAAACTATGTTTTCGGGAAATCCAAATTTTATTGCGATTGACTATAATTTGGCAGATAGAATTTTCGACAAAGGTGGATCATATCTAAAAATGAGTAGATATAAACCAAAGCCGGAAGAATATCGTACAGAATTTTTTATCAAAGAGAATATTGTTTTGCTTGTAACAATTGGCGGAGACGATACCGCTTCTACTGCAAATAAAATCAGCAAATTTCTTGCAGAAAAAAATATAAAAATTCAAAACATCCATGTGCCAAAAACTATTGATAACGACTTACCTTTGCCTGATAACATCCCTACTTTCGGATATCATACAGCAAAAAACGAAGGGGTGAGAATTGGAAAAGCTATTCTTGAAGATGCTCGAACTAGTGATGGTTGGTTTATTGTTTCAGCAATGGGCAGGGAGGCCGGGCATCTAGCTTTGGGAATAGGGCTTGCGTGTCATTATTCTATGATTGTGATTCCTGAAATGTTCTATAAAGTACCTGCTACTTTTGAACGGATTACAAAAATGATAGTTTCATCAATGATTAAGCGTGAACTTATGGGTTTGGAATATGGTGTAGCAATTATTTCCGAAGGCGTGTTTCATTATTTAAGCGATGATGAAATCAGTAATTGCGGAATCACTTTTACATACGATGAACATGGTCATCCTGAATTGGGGAATGTTAGCAAAGCTCATATCTTCAATGTGCTCTTGCAAAATGAATTAAAAAAATTGAACTTAAAATTCCGCAGTCGTCCAAATGAAATTGGATATGAATTGCGTTGTGTAGATCCGATTGCATATGATTTGAAATATTGTACGAATCTTGGAAATGGGGTAAAAGTTTTATTTGATAGAGGAGAAAGTGCATGTATTGTTGTGGTAACGGCTCATGATGAAATAATTCCGCTTTATATGAAAGATATTTCAGATGCAAAAGGTGTGATTAAGCCACGTCTTGTAGATGCTCAATCAGATCGTTTTCATGTAACATTAGGCAGCATGGAATATATCACGAAAGTAGATTATGAAACAGCAAAAAAATATGTTAAAAATCCTGAAGAATATGATTTGAAAAATATTCTTAGTATCGAGATTTAACATAAGAAATGTTGAATGTTTATTTGATTCGATATTAAACATTTTTATTTGATTATTTACAAAATATCTATTGGATTTAATTAAGAAAAATTGTGGAGTCGTTATCCTTGCAGCCGGCTTGTCCTCTAGAATGGGTTCGCCAAAAGCATTTTTACAATGGGATAAAAACACTGTTTTTCTTGAGAAAATAATTAGGGTATATATAGCATTTGGGTGCAGTGAAATTATTGTTGTGCTGAATCAGGAATCGATGAATTATTACAAACAAAAAGGATTTACTTTTTTAGAAAATGTTCATGTACAAATTAACAAACAACCTGAGCTACCAAGGTTTGTATCTGTGAGGCTTGGCTTTGAAAAAGTAACAAATGATTTTTGTTTTATTCAAAATATAGATAACCCTTTTGTAAATCTTCAACTTTTAAAACTTTTATTTAAGCAAAAATGTGCATTAGAATATGTTGTGCCAACAAATAACAACAAATCAGGTCATCCCATTTTATTAAGTAAAGAAATTTGCAATTACATTACATCATTAAACGGGAATGAGCATATTTTAAAAGATGTTTTAAAGCGGTTCGATAGGGTATCTGTTGACACGAGTGATGCTAAAATACATTGCAATATTAATGTGCGGGAGGACTTGGGATTTTGGGGATTGTGTTATTGACTCGAGTATAATAAAAAGGGCTGCCTAAATATTTTTAAGCAGCCCTTTTTATTAGATTAAATATGCGTAAGCGGCATAGAATGCACTTGCCGCAACCAAATCGCTTATTGGTACTTTTTCGTTTGGTGCATGAGCCAGTACTTCGTTGCCCGGACCAAAGCCAATGGTTGGGATTTTATACATTCCATTAGTTGCAATTCCATTAGTTGAGAATGTCCATTTATCAATTTTTGGTGCTTTATTGAACAAACCTTCAAAGGCCTTTACTCCAGCTTGTACGATGTGATCTTTTTCATCAATTTTCCATGTAGGGAAATATTTTTCCATTCCGTATTTTAAGCCTGTCCACGCTTCTTCTTCGTAATATAATACTTCAACGGTAGCATCCATATCTTTAACAATGGCTTTGATTTCGGCAACGGCAGATTCTTTGGTTTCGCCCCATGTTAGTCTGCGATCAAGATGAAATTGTGCATAATCGGCCACAGCGCACAATGATGGACTACCCGATTTAATTTCAGATATTGTAACTGTTCCTTTTCCAAGAAATTCATCAAAAGCAAGGCGTTCGTTTAATTTTTCGATTTCGAGTGCTGCACGTGCAGCCATATAAACTGCGTTTTTCCCTCTTTCAGGAGCACTTCCATGGCACGACACACCTTTGAATTTAACAACGATTTCCATTCTTCCGCGATGACCCCTGTAAATATTCAGATTTGTAGGTTCTGTGCTGATAACAAAATCAGGAATTAGTTTCTCTTCAGCAATCAGATATTTCCAGCAAAGCCCATCACAGTCTTCTTCCATAACTGTTCCTGTAACATAAAGTGTAACATCACGGTCAAAGCCCAATTCTTTTAAAATCCTTCCCGCTGTCACTGCTGCCGCTGGTCCGCCTTCTTGATCTACCGTGCCACGACCATGAACAAAGCCGTCTTTAATTGTGCCACAAAATGGATCAAAAGACCAGTTGGCAAGATTTCCAACATCAACAGTATCCATATGCCCGTCAATGGCTAGTTTCTTTTTTCCATTTCCAATCTGACCAATAACATTTCCAAGACCATCAATCCAAACTTTATCAAATCCGGCTTCTTCCATCTGACGTTTCAGCTCAAGCTGTACATCTTTTTCTTTCATACTTACAGATTTTATTTTTACAAGTTTTGAAAGATTTTCCGCTGTATAGTCTTTATACTTTTCTGCTAAAGCATTAATTTTTTGAAAAATTTCATTCATATCAATAATTTTTAAATGATTTGTACTTTTTTATAAAAATCAAAAGTAAGAAAATGTATGAAACATGAAAAGAGATTTTTTTAAAACATATTTATATACATAGATTTTGAGAATCTATTAAAATTCATGTAAGTTTGTATATCAAAATAAATTATTTATTGATGAAAAGTATATATCAGCAACTCGCAGAGTTAGAAACATCGGGGGTTAAAGCAGCTTTTTGTATTGTTACTTTTACACAAGGATCGTCTCCACAAAAAAGTTCATCAAAAATGATTGTCCTTGAAGATGGTAGCATTATTGGCACTGTTGGGGGAGGAAGCATTGAAAATGCAGTGATAAAAGAGGCTAAGATTGTTATCAAAGAACAGTTGCCAAAATTATTGAAATACAATTTAAAAATGGATTTGGGAATGGAGTGTGGTGGAAATATGGAAGTTTATATTGAGCCTGTGGGAAGGAAAAATCAGTTGTTTATTTTTGGTGCGGGTCATATCGGGAAAGCACTGGCAACCTATGCTTCCGACTTTGGATTTGAAATAACAGTTGTAGATGAAAGAGAAAATATTTTTGTAAATTACGATAATATCAAATGTACCGTCATCAATAAAAAAATAGTGGAAGTTCTTGAGTTATTAAATTTTGACAAAAATACATTTATAGTAATTGTAACACATGGACACGCTAATGATTATAATGTATTGAAACATATTTGCAAAAAAGAACATTTGTATATTGGAATGATAGGTAGCACTAGGAAAACAGCAGAGATTCACAAACTTTTATTAGTAGAAAAAGTGATGACAAAAAAAGAAATAGAATCGCTTGATATGCCCATTGGGATTAAATTTGCGGCAGTTGAACCCAATGAAATAGCGATTAGTATTCTGGCAAAACTAATTGATGTAAAAAACACACAATAGAGGTACGATGTATGGTCATAAATTACATTTGATAAAAATGTTTCACGTATTTGTAGGATTGATATTTGCACTTTTATGGAGTTGCCAAAATAACATTAGTAATCAGTGTGAATCAGTAACTAAACCTGATCAAAAAAAACAAATAATGGGACAAATAAAATTAGTAGAAACAATCCTGTATGTCAATGATCAAGAAGAAAGTTGTAAGTTTTATCAAAAAATATTTCGGAAATTACCTGACCTGAATGTTCAGGGAATGACGGAATTTATTATATCCGATAACTGCAAAATTGGTCTTATGCCAAATAAAAGTATTGTAAAAATTCTTGCAGGGAAAACACTAAATCCAAACAGTGGTAATGGAATTCCAAGATGTGAATTGTATTTTTACGTTGAAAATATTCAGATGGAATTTGATAATGCTATAAAAAGTGGAGCGAAATTAATTAGCCCTATTCAAAATCGTGACTGGGGTGATAAAGTGTGCTATTTTGCTGATCCAAACGGGCATATTATTGCATTTGCCGAGAAAATTGGAAATGGGAAAAAGTAGAATACTGGTGTTTAAACAATTTTAGGCTTTTAATGGACTAACAATATCAAACATATAACCATTAATATACTTTGTGTTAAATTAAAATAGTTATGAATAAGATATCCTTTATCCTTGATGAGAAAATAGTGCAGATTGATTTTACCGATGGTAAATATTCTCCTACTACAACGGTGTTGCAATATCTTCGTGATTTGCCCGGGCATAAAGGTGTAAAAGAGGGCTGCAATGAAGGAGATTGTGGCGCATGTACAGTTGTATTGACAAAACCAGATACAAATGGCAAATTACAATATCAGGCATTTGATTCTTGTTTGCTTTTTTTACCAATGTTGCATGGGAAACAACTGATAACTGTTGAAAATTTAGGCAGTTCTACGAGCCTACATCCTGTTCAGCAAGCGATGGTTGAAACAGATGGCAGTCAATGCGGGTTTTGTACGCCGGGCTTTGGAATGTCAATATTTGCTATTTATAAGCAATTTAAAAATCCTACACTTGAAGATATTAATGATGCGTTAACCGGAAATTTATGCCGTTGCACTGGGTATCGACCAATCATTGAAGCAGCACAGAAAGCTTGTGTCCATCAAGGCAAAGATCATTTTTCAGATAAAGAACCTGAAATATTAAGAATGCTGAATGAAATTGACATAAAAAACAGTATTTCAATTAATGTGAAAGACCATAAATATTTTATCCCGTTTAATAAAATTGATGCTTTACAATTCAGGCAACAAAATCCATCTGCGATTCTTGTAAATGGTGCAACAGACATAGCTTTGCGTGTGACAAAAAGAAAGGAATTATTGCCTGAAATACTTGATTTATCGAATGTCTTAGACTTTAATTATATCCGTAAAGATAAAACAGAAATAGAGTTTGGGTCTGGTGTAGCAATTGAAATAGTTAAGAATACTTGCCAAGGTATAATTCCGGCTATTTATGATATGCTTAGTGTGTTTGGTTCGAAGCAAGTGCGGAATAAAGCCACACTTGGAGGGAATATTGGTTCTGCCTCACCAATTGGCGATTCTTTGCCGATATTAATGGCGCATGGGGCAAGCGTAATCATTGAAAGTATCAACGGGAAACGGGAAATAAAGCTTACGGAATTTATTACGGGCTACAGACAAACAATGTTAATGAAAAATGAACTTATCACTGGAATTGTGATTCCTATTCCTGATAAAGCAACTATCTTTAAATCATATAAAATTTCAAAACGAAAAGATCTTGATATTTCAACAGTGAGTGGTGGATTCAGACTTAAACTAAATAATAATTCCATTGAAGATATTGC
Organism: Bacteroidales bacterium; assembly: GCA_036171035.1. Taxonomy (GTDB): domain Bacteria; phylum Bacteroidota; class Bacteroidia; order Bacteroidales; family GWF2-35-48; genus GWF2-35-48. The sequence goes on along the minus strand of JAVHQG010000162.1, from coordinate 6,322 downwards.
CTTGTTTTATGGAGGAATGGCAGCAGTTACAAAGGATTCAGCAAAAGCATCTTCATTTTTGAAAGGCAAAGAATGGACTAGAGAAAATGCAGAAAAAGCAGCAGAATTAGTAAAAGAAGACTTCTCTCCAATCTCTGATGCCCGTTCTGTTGCAGAAGCCAGAAGCATTATGGCCGGGAATTTGCTGGTGAAATTCTGGAGTGAGACGAGATTGTAAAATTGTATAGAATAATAAAAAAAATAATTTAACGAATAATTCTTACATCGCATATGCTAACAAATAATGATATTCTAAAAAAAATTCGTATCGCTCTACAGTTGAGAAATACTGATATAATTGATATACTTAAGCTGGTAAATTATAAGATTACAGAAAGCGAATTAAGTGCATTATTTCGTAACGAAAATAGTGCAAATTATAAAGAATGCGGCGATCAGGTTTTGCGTAATTTTCTGAATGGACTTATTATTTATAAAAGAGGTCCAATGGATAAAGAAAATATGGAAAGTGAGAAACCAAGCAAGAAAAATTAGGGTATGACCGCAATATAATGTAATTCTATACTCCGTATTTATTAATTTTATTCCATAGTTGTTCCCATTTTCCATCGCTATAATTGAAGCACCGCAGGCATAAGACTGTTTCGGCACCTTTGTTTTTCCGGTTCATGCCAGAGTTTCCTAATCGTTGTTTTATAATTACTTTACAAGCTGCTTCAACAACACCAGACCCAATAGGAAAATGTTTTTTCTGATACGTATAGTAATCCATTTGATGTATATGATTTTCAAAGTATGTTATTGCTCTCTCAATTTTTTTCATTTTTACCGGAGATATTTTTTGCTTTCGAAATTTTCGTAGTTCTTTTAATATAGTGCTTGACCCATTTTCTTAATGCTTTAATGTATGACAGGCTTCATCTAGCCATGTTTTAGATCCGTCTTTTTTTCTAAATCCATTTTCAGATGCAATTGTTAAATATTCCGAGGCATGATAAAAATCTAAAATTTGATATTTAGAATGTTGTTCTAAAAATGACCAATTATCTCTTGCTCCATCAGCTATCCCAACAATTTTCATGTTGGGATATAGCTTTTTCATATGGATTATTTCATTAGTGAGTTCTGTTATAAATTGTTCTTTTCCATATTCTGGAGGAGCTGAAGTATAGTGTGTATATGATCGTTCTCCTTTTTTATCGTACAATGAAATAGTACCAACCATAGCCTGACGATAACCACCCTCTGTCATTAACAGGCATGTGCCGTCTAAACTAATTGCAATAGTTTTTACTTCTTCACTCGATAGGGGTATAGAATATTCCCATTTTTCTTCTTTCTCTTTTATTGTCTCTTTTACGGCTTCACTTATGTCTTGTATAAATGAACATGAAATATAACGATTGTGATTTGTTTTTAAATCCGTATAAACTCTTTTTGCGCTAGCATCAGAATATTTGCTTGATACCATTTTTGCAAATTTAGGTGTAGACCCAACAAGTATACGAGCCTCAACTTCTAGTGGACAAATTGTTTTGCCTCCATAATTGCTTTGATAAACATTACGCTCAATTGTTATTTCTCCATAAGGAGTTTGATATGATTTTGGAACTTTACCTTTGCTTGTATAATTTTCACCAGCTATTTTTATTGGAGACCCATCTGTGTCAAATTGAGACAATAAATAACCAGTAGCTTCTGACCCGGCTTGATTTATGGCTTGTTGAATAAGTCCCTCTCCTAATAACATTGAATTAGAAATTGGTATTTCAACTTATATTACTATTGACTTTTGATTTCTTCTTACAATTTTTGCACTCATAGTTATATTTATTTGAATGCAAAGATAATTATTTTACATTAAATAACAACTACACCCCATCATTACTATGGTTCAATCAGGCATAATGTATAATATTTTAACTGTAAAATTAAAAAAAAGGAGGGAAAAATTAAAAATAGAAAAACAGTCAAGCTCTAACAGCAGCTTTGAAAATCACGAAGAATCGTGTAGCTACAGTTTGTGCTTGACTGTGTGTGTTAGTAATTTTAAATATAATTATTGAACCAATTCAACTTTTTGAACTAAATCGATAAAAAAAGCACCACCACCACCTTCCATAAACGAAAGACTTTTGGAGTAAGTCACTTTAACTCTTTTCCCTTTAAACTTTGAATGTAAAGAGTAGTCATTATCTTTCTCAATAATCATCTTTTCTCCATTAATCGTTGGCTCTGAATAAAACTCAACTTTTTTATTTTTATCATCTATAATACTAAAAAATACCATTGAGCCTTCGTTTACGCCAGCATTATTTAATACACCTGTAATAGTTTTAACCTTGTTCCAAGCTATTCCATCTTCACTTAAATAATAATCTTGAGTTGTTTTATCAGGATTCTCGCAACTCATGTCTTTACCATTTAATTTAAGTTTATATACAACTTTTTCACCTGGGAACATTACTTCTAAATAATTTTTTGATTGCTTGGGAATAGACAATTTTGTCTGTTTTTTTGATTTTGATGTGGTATAAAAAGCTTCTTTAATAGCACCATCTTGAAGTACTTTAAATATCAATATTTCCACAATACCCTTTTCATTAGGACTTATATAAACCACTTCCTTTTCTTGATTTTGCTGGGATATATTAAAATTATAGTCGCAATTAATGCGACTGAATGCATTAAAAAATAATATTACCAGCATTAAAATAACTGAAAAAAATTTCATAGCATTTCTATATTAATTATTTATTACTTTAAACTTCTTTATTAAATAATATTCTTTTAGTGGCTCCCCTTCTTTACCATAATAGAGTTCCCCATCATCAGGATTTACTTTTTTTTCAATGTATTCAAATATACTTCAACTTTTCTAAATTGAGGTAGTATTTGGCGAATTTGCATATCGCCTTGAATTATGTTTTCGTTACCGATTTTCAGTTCAATATTTGGGTCCATATTTACAAAAGTTGCTGTATTTAAATTTGGGTCTGTAGTTCTAACAATAAGATAATCATAACCAGTACAATACTTTGAATTTAAATCATAAATGCAACCACCTTTATTTAAAAAACCTTGTGCAATATAAACAGTTTGAGAATTTGCTGCCAAAACGACAAATACAGCAATTAAAAGCATTATTAAATTTTTCATGGCTTATTATTTTACTTTGTATTTAAAATTTACTTTTACTTTACTAAACGAATAGACATACCTATCAGACCTATTAAATCTGGAGTTATATTGTCATTACCCGCCATAACTGCTTTATTATTGAAAATTTTACACATTGTCGGATTAGGCGAATTACGCTTTAATGACCACCAATAGCCACAAGTACTCAGATTCATAAAGCCTGGCGTATCACCAGCAAAAATTATAAAACCACCAGGAAGTGCAGTAAACCCATAAGAATTCTTTGGTGAAGCCTCAATAAATGGGCTACCTTCAAAATTTTCAGCCTCTGGATTTGGCTCTAGTGCTATGTTTGGGGTTTTCCAATGAGTTGTTCCTGTTTCTTTAAGTGCACCCCCAGCAATAGCATCGCCACCATTGCCAACGTATTTAATTAAAGTTACCCAATCATCAAAATTAGGAATTTTCCAACCCGTAGGTGTAATCCCACGAGAATCTTTTAATACGTAGAAATTATAAATCCTGCCATAAATAGCACCGTTTGCTGATTCATTGTTATAATAACACCAAACAGGCTTTCGTTCTTTACCAGCCTTAATCCATTCCTCTTTAGTCTTTGCTTCTGGTATTTTATCACCATTATTAAAAGTGCTTGTATTTAAGTTTTCTGCTAACCATTCTTGAGTACCAATTTTTACAGTTTTACAAACTGTCCCATCACTACATTTCACTGTATTTTGGGCTATAGCTAAAATACCTAGTACCATAGCTATTATAATTGAATAAAGCTTTTTCATCTTTAAATATTTTATTTTTGTCTATAATATGTTTTTGTCGATCCTTGAAGTTGATTTGAATTTACGATTTGAAAAGAAGTTGTTTCTCCATTACCAGTAGTAATAAGATAATTATTTTCAATTTTATATGTATAAGTTTTGGACTCTTTTAAAAAAGCATTCCTACCACCAATCCCAGTAAAATATTTCCAATTTACTGTTGTGCTTGATATAAATTCAAAAACACTTTTGTAAGTATTTAAACCCAAAAAATCAGTAGCACCTGTTGCAATAAAAAGGCCTTTAAACTTGTCAGGGATACCATTTTTATACTTAATTGTATCTGTAGGCAAACCATTTGCAAACAATATTTCATTCCCATTTAAAATATCATCTTTATAATTTTGCTCTAAAGTTTTTTGACCTTCGTCATTATATTCAACAACTAAACCATTCATTTTATTATTAACAAATTGTCTTGATATTTGAATTTTGCCATTTACAAAAAACCACATTCCTTTACCCTCAAGCATCCCATTTATATAATTCCATTGGCAGGCCAACAAATTATTCGGATGAAATTTTATTCCTTTTCCATTGACTGGATTTCCATTCACTGAATATAATTTGCTTTTCTTATCACACTTGATAGAGTCATGGTCATATATTTTTGTTGAATTTTTTTCATCAACAATACCATTGGTTATATAAAAATTAAAAACAGTCGTTTTATTAACAGAATCAACAAACTGACCTGTAAATGGCACTGTATCTTTTTTTAAATAGAATATTTTTTTGTTGTTATCAAACCTTTGCTCTATATCTGCAAAGGAGAATAAGGTGTCGGACTTTTTCAATTCAATTTTTCCATCAGTATAACAAACCTGCCAGACTTTAACTCCGTCTTTTGTATAAACACCATAACATCCGCTAAAAGGCTTGTCTTTCCCTTTTTGAAATAAAACACCATTTTTAAATTCCACGTCAGACATTCGGACATTTTCATTTTTGCATGAAAAAGTAAAAAGAGCAATAAATAGAGTAACAATAACGAATAAATATATATTAATATTTTTAATAATTTTTTAGATTTATTTCCTACGATTCAACAGGAAGGTTAATATCTAAATGCTGTCCTGTAAGGAGTCAATAAAAAAGGCGTGAACCTTTTGCTTTACTTCAATGTTCGAAAGGTATCGCCAAACACCCACAGGAACTGAAATAAAACAGAAGGAACACACCCTGTCGGGTGCATTGCCTCTGCTATTTCTCTCCTGTTTAAAATTGGCGATTTTATCGAACGAGAAATTTTTTAAGCAACGCTTTTATTATTGCAACGCAAGAATTGCGTCTTTTATAATCTTATCATCTCATAAGAATTGTATTTGTTGATAATTGTATAATTCTATTATTTTAATTTTTCAATTTCTTCTTTTGAAAGTCCTGTTGATTTAATTATTATATCAATGGCAACGCCTGATTTTAACAAGTTTTCAGCAATCTCATGGGCTTTTTTTAAACCACCAACGTTGTAATTTGAAACAATCAGGCTTTCTTCATATCTTACCTGTTCAATAAAATGTTCGTAGTCCTTTCTTTCAGTTTCAGAGAGTTTTAAAATATTTAATTCTTCTTTTGCTAGTTTTAATCCTTTTGCTTTAAACTCATCTTTGATTTCTTCTTTCTTTAAAAAATACACCCATTCGTCTAATGTGTTTTTTGCGATATCGTCGAACTGATTTACTTTGATTACATAGTATTCTGGATATAATTTTGAAATAACCTCTGTCTTGTAAAGTAATTGCTGTTCCTGTGATAGTTTTAAAATGTCTTTTTTGTTAAGCCCGATAAAACTTGTTGTTCCATGATAGATATAATCTTCGCCTTGTCCAAGGTCAAAATAAACAATGTTTACTGAAATGACTTTTTTGATTTCGGAATATTTCATTCCTTCATCCATATTTTCAATAAGGAGTTTTGATGTTCCAAAAAGAATACGAAGTAAATAATCATGTTCCCTGTTATTCTGGATTTCAAGTATTATTAATTCTCCTTTTGTATTTTTAACAAGTAAATCAACACGAGTTAATTTGTCTTCTTTATAATCCTTGTTTGTCTCGCTTTCAAGTATATTTTGAATTTTTATGTCTTCACTCAATAGTTCTGATAAAAAACCTTCAAGAATACCAAAATTAGCTTTGTTTCTCAAAAGTCTTTTTACTGCCCAATCAAATCGTATAAGATTCTTCATTTTTTTAATTTAATAATTACAAATATATTATATATAAAATCATATTACAAATCATACGTGTCCGAACAATTAGGATTTTAGATAATTTCTGTTTTATTTTATACTGATAATCAATATTATACCTACTAAAAATCTATTAAAAGTTGTTCAAAAT
>JAVHQG010000161.1:0-3791 GCA_036171035.1 Bacteroidales bacterium | reverse complement strand
TTGTTGATAATCAAATAAGCACTTGACAACTTGCAATCGGTATTCAAAAAAAACAGGCAAGAAAGTATAAAATCTATGGGTAAAATATCTCTGATAATTAAGCGTGAATACTCCACAAGGGTGAGAAAAAAATCATTCATTGTAATGACTATTATTGGCCCGATTCTAATGGCTTCTCTTGTGATTGCTCCTATTATCTTTGCAAAAATGGATAAAGAAGAGCTTAAGACTATTGCCGTGATTGATAGTACCCGGATATTCTCGGAAAACCAAAAATTGATTCCACAAACTAAATTTTTAAAATTTGAATATCTCGCAAACACAACGGTAGATCATGAGCGCAAAAATTTTAAGAAATCAAACTATTATGCTATTTTGTACATTCCACACATTATAGCATACGCCCCGAAAAGCGTACAACTTTTTTCTGATAAGCAGCCTAGTTTGGGCGTAAATATGCACATATCAAATGCGATCGAGAAAGAGATGGAACGGCTAAAACTTATGCAATACGACATTAAAGATCTTGATGCTATTATGAAATCGGTAAATACTCCAATAGCGGTTCAGACCATTAAGTGGACAGAAGATGGTAAGGAAGAAAAGACCTCGGCAACCATAGCAATGGTGGTTGGAATAATGGGAGGAATTCTGATTTATTTTTTTATTTTCATGTATGGTGCACAAGTGATGCGTGGCGTGATAGAAGAAAAAACTAATAGAATAGTTGAAGTAATTATTTCATCGGTTAAACCCTTTCAACTTATGATGGGAAAAATTATTGGAGTAGCTCTCGTGGGGCTTACACAATTTTTATTATGGGTTGTACTTACGTTTACAATAGTGACTTTTGTAAAAACAGCATTTATTAAAGATAGTGGTGAAGTGGTGCAACAAGCACAGACAGAAAACATTTTATCATCAGGCGGTTTTCAAAAATCGCAACCCGTGATTAGTAGTCATACAGAAGAAATAAATGATCTTTTTTCGGCTGTTAATTCAATCAATTTTGGCGTGATGATTGGCTCTTTTCTTTTTTACTTTTTGGGAGGTTACTTATTATATGCCTCACTTTTTGGTGCTATAGGGTCCGCTGTTGATAGCGATGCTGATACACAACAGTTTATGTTGCCGGTGACTATCCCTCTTATTCTAGGTATGGTGATGCTTCAAAATATAATTCAAAATCCGGAAGGTCAAATTGCATTTTGGTTTTCAATGATTCCTTTAACCTCGCCAATTATTATGATGGTGCGAATTCCTTTTGGTGTACCTTATTATCAGATTGCTATTTCTATGATTTTGCTCGTTCTCGCTTTCATTGGATCTACATGGATGGCAGCAAAAATATATCGTACAGGAATACTTATGTATGGAAAAAAAGTTTCTTATAGTGAGCTATGGAAATGGTTGAGGTATAAAAATTGATACTGAATCAAACAAAATAAAAAGAGCTAAATTTTCTATTAATAGCCTTGTGGGTCTATTAAACAAATACGATATTGAAATAGAAAATAATTAAGGTTTTTGTCTAGAGATTATTTCCCTTATGCTGTTTTAAAAAGTAATCCTGATTCAAGTATTGGATTCAAAACCTGTTCTTTTAATATTTCCAGATAATATTCTGCCATTAAGCTGTCAATCACCTCAGATACATGGTTGATTTCTGTTGCACGATAGGCATTAGTTCCTGAAAATGCAAACCCTTCAGACATATTCCCCAGGGCGGCATTAAATAACGCTAACCCAATGCAATAGGGTGCTTGCTTAAAATCACATGGGCTTAAACATTTCCAAAGACATTTAAATGGTTTTGTATTCCCTTTTTGCACTTGTTCAATAAACTCGTTCTTTATTGCTCTTCCAGGCAATCCTACAGGACTGTTAATTATGATAATATCTTCTTTTTTGGAATGAATATAGCTCTCTTTAAATTCAATTGAAGCATCGCATTCAAATGTAGTAACAAAGCGGGTTCCAAGCTTTACTCCTTTTGCTCCGGATTTAAAAATATCATAAATGTCTTTACCTGTATAAATGCCCCCCGCAGCAATAACCGGTATTTCTCTGGCAAATTGTTTTTCAAATGGTTCAACTGCGTCAACGGTTTCTTCAATGAGTACCGCTAGTGATTTTGTATTGTTTATTAAATCTGATTTTGAAAAACCAAGATGACCTCCGGCAAGAGGTCCTTCTACTACAACTGCATCCGGAACATAATTGTAATTTTTTGCCCAATATTGAAAAATCAATCGTGCTGCTTTTGCCGATGATACTTTAATTATTAATTTAGTATGGTGATTTGAAAGTCCTGATTCTGCTATCATCTTTGGTATTCTAAGCGGTAGCCCTGCTCCAAGAATTATTATATCTGCTTTTTCTTCTATCGAAACACGTATTAAATTCTCATGATCTGATAAAGCCATCATGATATTTACACCAATCACACCATTTGTAAGGCTTTTAGCTTTTCGTATTTCTTTTCGGAGACCGGTTAAATTTGCTTCCAAAAAATTCCGGTTATAATCGGGTTCTCTCATTCCAATTCCTGCGGCCGAAATAACTCCAACCCCACCTTCATTTGCAACTGCCGAGGCCAGTCCTGCCAAAGAAACAGCTACTCCCATCCCTCCTTGAATAATTGGAATTTTAACTGTTAAATCTCCAATTTTTAATGCATTCATCATCCTTGCTATTTTATAATGTTTTTATAAAATTAGACCATAGTTTCACATATGTGAAAAATAAGGGAGTTAACGAGGAATAATAGGTATGAAAATAATTTTTAGGGACGAAATGCTTTTTTAGGGGCGAACGCAAAAGAGTTAATTTGCATCAAATCAGTTCTTTAAGCTTGTTTGCGAAATTTTTTGAAACAGGTATAGAAAAGTCGTTTTTTTCAAAAAACAATTTGTATCCTTGCGAATTTCCTTCAATTTTTTCAATTAAATTGATATTTACAAGATATGATCGATGGCATTTAAAAATGAATTTATCTTCTTTTAGTATCTCTTCTGCTTTGGTTAGACTGCATCTTACCATCTGATTTTTCATGATATCATCTTCTTTCCAAAAAACTTCTATATAGTTGTTTGCCGATCGGATAAATCTAATAAGATTAACTTTAATTGCAAGGCTATCTTTCTGATAATCTGATTTGAAATAGACTATTTTCTCTTTTTGCAACTTGTTGTCTTTTAATTTTTTATTGATTTCATTGGCTAATTGCAAATGGATTCGAAGCATTTTGTTGTAATTTATTACTATGAGTGCAGAAATTGGAACTATTGCAGTTAGTAGCAAATTCACTACCATGTAGAAGTCAAATTCCATCAGATGTAGCGATTTGTTATAAAAAAAGTAGCTTATAGATATTGTCAATAAAATCCATATATTCCAAAGAATTTCTTTTTTTATTGTCCACTCTGTGTGGATGAATATTTTTGGAAACAAGCTGGGGAGTAAGAGCAAATTTAAGCTTAACGCAATAAATGTGATTACACATATTCCGATCATTAAATAAAATTTCTCTTTTGTTGCCAATGAGTCAAGATCCAGCGGTTGAAACAGGAACAAAAAAGCAAACACACAAAGACTGATTATGAAAATGATCTTTGTGTTATGCTTTAAATCGTCATTAAATGGATATGGTTTATTGAGAAATTTAAACATGTAACAAAAGTATATTATTTATGTCGTTAATTTATCTTATTCTTAATACATTAATTTTTTTAAATAGTTCTTGTAAGAAAACTTAGTGTCAGATAAGAAAATGTCAAGAATGAGGCTTT
>JAVHQG010000160.1:0-3806 GCA_036171035.1 Bacteroidales bacterium | reverse complement strand
TTTGACCCTTCGGGTCAGTGTTTACGATACTATTGCAAGTGAGAAATGTTACTTAATAATTTAATTAAAAAATTTTATCCGGACTAATCAATAAGGTGAATCGGTAAATCAATTTTGTTCTATGCTACATTAATCACATTGATTAACCGACCCAACAAACCTACAATTTTTTTGTAAAAATATCATATCCATGCAAAAAAAATCAAATAATGTATTTTAAGCCAATATAAACAAACTCTACTTAGTTCTTGGCGTTTTCTTGCTGGCACTACTTAAAATATTCCATTAAGCTGCATAATGTTTTTGGTCTGATTCCTTTTTCAGTTTCAATTAAATCACAACATTCATTATAATAATCATGTTCAAAGAAAAGAACATATTTGTTTTTCACGGCTTCATTCAAGAAAGATTCTTTTTCTTTTAGAGATACCAAAGGTTGTGTATCATAACTAATAATGTATGGCAAAGGAATATGAGCGGCAGCAGGTATTAAATCTGCCATATAGACAACTGTTGTCTCTCTATATTTAATAAATGGTATCAGTTGTCCGGAAGTATGACCATTAAAAATTCTTAACTCAATACTTGGATAAAGGAGTGTATTATTCTCAATAAATTTCAGTTGGTTGTTTTCTAAAAGTGGAATAAAATTTTCTTTAAAATAGGATGCTTTTTCCCTTTGATTTGGATTGTTTGCCAATTCCCATTGGCTTTTACTTACCCAATATGTAGCATTTTTAAAAGTAGGGCTATATGTAGTTCGTTCATCATTGATAGACACAGCCTCTCCGCAATGATCAAAATGTAAATGAGTTAATATCACATCTGTTATTGAAGCCAACGAAAATCCTTTTTCTTCAAGTGCCGATGACAAACTTTTTTGTTCACTTAAATGATAGTGTTTAAAAAACTTTTCATCTTGCTTGTTACCGATTCCACAATCTATAAGAATCCGTCTATCGTCAAAAACAGCCAATAAACAGCGCAACGACCATGTACAAAGATTGTTCTCATCTGCAGGATAAACTTTTTGCCACATAACTTTGGGAACTACACCAAACATAGCACCCCCATCAAGTTTAAAATTTCCGGTATTTATAGAATAGAGCTCCATGTTATAACACATTTTAGAGCAAAATTAGTTTTTTATGCTTTAATTTCGACAAATTACGAAAAAAAACGGGAACAAATAAAATTTAATTTTTTCAATTAAATAAAAAATTTACATTTGGAAATAAAATAAAAGCAAAAATTGTATGGATTATAAAATATTAAAAATTGATGTAACAAATGGCATTGCAACTGTTACTCTAAATCGCCCGGAAGCGTTAAATGCTTTAAATTCAGCATTTTTCACAGAGATGGCTCATTTTGTAGAATCACTTACAAGCAGAGCAGATATAAAAGTTATGATAATTACAGGTGAGGGGAAAGCGTTTGCTGCAGGTGCTGATATTGCGGAAATGGCAAATATGGATTCAAAACAGGGACATAACTTTTCACAAGTTGGTCAAACAGTTTTTAAAAGCTTAGGATCTCTCGATATTCCTGTTATAGCCGCTGTAAATGGATTTTCCTTAGGAGGTGGTTGTGAATTAGCAATGGCTTGTGATTTTAGAATAGCAAGCACAAAAGCAAAATTTGGACAACCAGAAGTAAATCTCGGACTCATTCCAGGTTATGCTGCAACTCAACGCCTATCAAGGTTAACAGGCTTGGGTGATGCGCTGTATCTTTTGATGACAGCTGACATCATTTCTTCTGAAGAAGCTTTGCGAATTGGTCTTGTACAAAAAGTGGTTGAACCTGAACAATTAATGCCTACAGTTATTGAAATTGCAAATAAAATAATTTCAAAAGGACAGAAAGCAATCAAAAATGTTAAAATGGTTTGTAGAAAAGGTTTTAATAGTGATTTTAATTCCGGTAGTAATCTTGAAGCAGAAGTTTTTGGTGCTTCTTTTGGCAATGGAGAATCTAGCGAAGGTATGAATGCCTTTCTTGAAAAAAGGAAACCAAATTGGTAATAAGCAGCTAAAAGTTATAAAGTGTTTCAATATGTTTTTTACTTTATGACTTTCAGCTTTATAACGTTACAAACTTGTATCGTAAATTCTAAATCCTAAATATTTAAAATATGAATTATTCAGAAAAATTAGAAAACATCAGCGTGTTAGGCGCTGCGGGGAAAATGGGTAGTGGAATATTGCTGCTTTCAGCTCTCGAAATCGGCGATTTAAGCTTAACCCCCGAAAACAGAGGTAAGCACTTTGTTATTAATGCTATTGATGTCTCCAGCGAAGCATTACTTGGACTAATGAAATATCTCAAGCTACAAATTTTAAAAGCTGCCGAAAAAAAAGTTATTCAGCTTCGTGCCATTTATGCAGACCGTGCTGATTTGATCGACAATAGTGAAATTATTAGTCAGTACGTAGATGATGTCATGTTTTTAGTAAGACCATCTATAAATATAGAGGCAGCTTACCAATCGAATGTTGTTTTTGAGGCAATTAAAGAAGACCCTGCACTGAAAGCAAAAATTTTTAGTCAAATAAACGAAAACAACAAAAAAAATCCTTGGTTTCTTACAAACACATCGTCTATTCCAATTTGTGAATTAGATAAAAAAGCAAAACTTGGAGGGCGTGTGCTTGGTTTTCATTTTTATAACCCACCTGCAGTTCAAAAACTCGTTGAAATCATTAAAGCAGAATCAACTCTGCCTGAAATAGTAGAATTTGCAACTCTTTTTGCAAAAAAACTTAAAAAGATCGTTGTCCCTTCGCATGATTTCGCAGGATTCATAGGCAATGGACACTTTATGCGAGATGCTTTACATGGAATCAAAGAAGCTGAAACACTTACAAAAGATTATTCTTTTGCTGAAGCAGTCTATATCATTAATAAAATAAGTCAAGAATATCTGATTAGACCAATGGGTATTTTTCAACTCATTGATTACGTAGGAATTGATGTGTGTCAATATATTATGAGTGTAATGAATCCATATCTATCGAATGAAGAGCTGCATAGTGAACTTCTTGATAAAATGCTTGAAATCGGAGTAAAAGGTGGACAAAACTCAGATGGCTCACAGAAAAATGGATTTCTAAAATATGAAAAAGGGAAAGTGATAGCTATTTATGATATAAACAAAAAAGATTATGTAGCTATTGATATACTTGCCACGTGCGATGCAAAACTGGGAAAACTTCCGGAAAAAATAAAACCGTGGAAGAATGTTGTTAGCGTACCCGATAAAGAAAACATATTCACTGCATACTTTGCCGAACTAAAAGGTATGAACACAATGGCATCAAACATTGCTAAAAAATATCTACTCAATTCCAAAAAAATAGGGCTTAAGCTTGTAGCTGATAACGTTGCATTTAGTGATGCAGATGTAAATACTGTTTTAATGACAGGTTTCTTTCATGCTTATGGACCAATTAATAATTATTTAAATTAATGTAAATTGCCACAAAAACACGAAGACACTAAATGACACAAATAAAACATAAGCCATTGCCGGAAGAGTTAGAGATTCTTGGAAAAATTATTGTTGATTGTGCTTATAGTGTACATAAAAATTTAGGTCCGGGATTATTAGAAAAAATCTATGAAATATGTTTCTGTCACGAGTTGGCAAAACGAAACATTAATTATCAAAGGCAACTCGATGTTCCAATTAAATATGATGGTGTTACTTTTAGTGAAGGCTTAAGATTGGATGTTTTAATTGAAAATGTTATTATTGAGTCCACTCCGAAAAGTCTTTTAACCCCTAAATCCCCTAAAGGGGA
>JAVHQG010000159.1:0-3809 GCA_036171035.1 Bacteroidales bacterium | reverse complement strand
CTTTCAAAACATCGAAAGCCTCATTCTTGACATTTTCTTATCTGACACTGAGTTTCCTTTCAAGAACTATATAGTGTTCATCGTTAAACATGACAGAAAAAAGCGTTGTTCTATTCCTTAAAAACATTTTTAATTTTAATAATAAAATTAATTTCAATATTCAATTAACTTTGTAAATTCGCAGCCTCAAACAATAATTATGTTCTTTATATGATAAGCAGAAGACTTCTACGAATTAAAGCCATGCAACTTCTTTATGCCTTCAGGCAATCCAAAGATCCTTCACTTTCAAAATATGAGAAGGAACTCTTCTTCAGCATTGACAAAGCTTATCAACTTTACCACAATCTTTTGCAATTAATAACAGAAATAACTCGATATGCAGAAGATAGGATGGATGTTTCAAAAGCAAAATATTTTCCTACAGACGAAGAGCGTACACCAAACACCAAGTTTATTCACAACAAGGTTATTGAGCAAATTAAAGAGAATAAGCAATTAAACAGATACATTGAAGAAACAAAAATTGGCTGGGTAAATCACTCTGATCTGATTAAAAATCTGTATGAATCAATAAAAAAATCTCCTGCGTTTGAAGCTTATATGGGAACCAAAGAAAGCAGCTACCAAGAAGATAAAAGGTTTGTTATTTCTATTTTTGAAACAGACATTGCAAGCAGTGAACTATTATATGAAATCCTTGAAGATCAAAGTATTTATTGGAATGATGATGTGGATTTTATGATTAGTATGATTATAAAAACACTTGAGAAATTTAAGGAAACAGATCCATCAGGAGGAAATCTCCTTCCACTTTTTAAAGATGAAGATGATAAGGATTTTGTTAGAACACTATTCCGAAAAGCAATCATTAATCACAAGGAAAATTCACAGCTAATTGAAAAATACACAAAAAACTGGGATTTTGACAGAATTGCATTCATGGACATTATTTTAATTGAACTTGCCTTAACAGAAGCAGTAGAAATGCCATCAATACCAACAAAAGTATCATTTAATGAATACATAGAAATTTCAAAATACTACAGCACTAATAAAAGTAGCATTTTCATTAATGGCGTACTTGATAAAATTATTCAACATTTAAAAAACGAAAATAAAATACACAAAACAGGCAGAGGGCTTATTGGCGAGAAGTAAAAAGAAGAAAGTTAAAAGTTCATGAAGTATCACAATTTTTATAAACTTTATAAACTCAATAACTCATATTTCGGAATAATTCTTATTTTTGTCAACCTTAAATTATCGAAATACAACAATGGAAAAAGTAAAATTATTAATTTTAATTACAAGTCTGCTCTCAGTTATAGCATGCAAACAAGGTTCAAATAAGGACAGTCAAATTTCAACAGATGTTGTGAATAATCCAATTTCCGCAAATGGAAATACAGACATAGGGAAATTGCCCAAATTTGAATTCACGAATAAAGTACACGATTTTGGTGTAATCATTGAGGGAGAAAAGGTTTCATATACGTTTAAATTTAGAAATACCGGAAAATCTGATTTAGTGATTTCATCAGCAAAAGGAAGTTGTGGCTGCACAGTACCAAAATATGACAAAGAGCCAATACCTGCCGGGCAAGAAGGTTTTGTAGAAGTTATTTTTGACAGTTCCGGTAAATCCGGGATGCAATCAAAAACGGTAACCCTTATTTCCAATACACAACCAAACACCGAAATATTAACGATCACAGGAGAAGTAGTAACCAGTAAAAAATAAAAATATAAGTATTAATTAAATGTATTAATTAAAAATTGAAATGATGAATAGTTTATTATTTGTAGTTGCGCAGGCACAAGGTCAAAGCCCTTATGCTTCTTTAATTTTTTTAGTATTAATTATCGCAGTTTTCTATTTTTTCATGATCAGGCCTCAAATGAAAAAACAAAAAGATTTGAAGAAGATGAGAGAAGGTTTAAAAAATGGAGATAAAGTGATTACTTCAGGTGGCGTATATGGAAAAATTTCTGAAGTTCGTGATACAGTTATTATTGTTGAAGTTGACAATAATGTTCGTTTAAAAGTTGACAAGAACTCTGTTCATGTTGATGCAAGCGATCTACAGAGCAAATAAGCAATTAGATATTAAAATTGAAATTTCTTGTTATAATATACAGATATATCAAGATTTCTCTGCACTATTTCAGACGAGAGAAAGAGAAGCTGAAGCAGAGTTTTTTCCTGTTTTCAATTTTTCTTTTTATCTCTTCTGCTATTTGGGTAATCAACGCCTTAAGAAAAGACTATATTACAACCATAGGCTTTCCTGTTAAGTATATCAATGTTTCAAAAGAAAGACTTGCTGTAGGAGAGATGCCTGAGTTTATTTTTATGCTTGTAAAAAGTTCAGGATACACCATTCTGCAATATAAAATTAAACCTCCATCAAATCCGGTAAATATTGATCTGAATCAGGTTGCGCTTGGTAAAATCAATGATAAAAACCCGAGATATTTTCTTCAAACAAATCTATTAAGTGGAAGCATAGAAAGTCAACTGCCAAACGATGTTAAAGTACTTGACATCACCCCGGATACAATTTTTTTTCAATTTGACAAAGTCTATAAAAAAAAGGTGCCGGTTGTGCCTGCTGTAAAAATAGAATTTCGGAAGCAATATTCGTTTATGGATATATCACGTGTAAAACCAGACTCAATATGGATTTATGGACCGAAATATGTGATTGATACGATCCACTATATTAAAACAGAATCCATTACATTTAAAAATGTAACAAAATCAGTAGAAAAAAGACTAGCACTACAAAAACAATATTATCTTTCATATTCAGCATCACATGTTTTACTCAATATTCCAGTTGAAAAATTCACAGAAGCTAAGCTTTCCGTTCCAATTGAAATTAGAAATCTACCGGACAGCCTTACAATGAAAATGATTCCAAACTATGTTTTACTTACCTGCCAAGTTGGACTAAGCAACTATGATAAAATCAAACCCTATTATTTTAAGGCATCAGTTGATTATAAATCAATCAAAGCAACGTTCAGCAGAAAATTAAAAGTCTCTGTAGATGTGTTCCCAAGAATGATTTCGGGGTTAAAAATACAACCCCAAAAAGTAGATTATATTATTAAAAAGAAATTTTGAATGTATAGAGTAGGCATTACAGGAGGTATTGGAAGTGGAAAATCCATCATTTGTAATATATTTAAAAGCCTTGGAATACCCGTGTTCACTGCCGATATTGAAGCAAGCATTCTTATCAACTCTGATGAAAAAATAGCAAAACAACTCATTGCAAAATTTGGAAAAGATATATACATTTATGAAGGAATGATAAATCGCAAAAAACTAGCAACTGTAATGTTTCAGGACACAAAGGCTATGGAATTTGTCAATACAATTGTGCATCCATCTGTAATGAAAGAATACAATAATTGGTGCAAAAAACAATGTACCCCTTACATTATTTTTGAAACAGCCATATTATTTGAAAGTGGCATCAGTAAAAGTGTTGATACAATCATTGCAGTTTCGTCACCTCTGCCGTTACGCCTCAATAGAATAATGAAACGAGATAAAATAACTGAACATGAAATAATGGCTCGTGTGAATAACCAAATGGCTGATGAAGAAAAACAAAAACGATCACAACATATTATTTATAATGATGAACAACAACTTGTAATACCACAAGTTATCAGACTTCATAATCTGTTTTTAACAAACAAACAATAAATTACAAAACACAAATAATTACATAGTGTAAGCAAGAAAACGCCAATAATTTCGTTACTCTAGTTTTGAAAACAGTCATTTACAA
>JAVHQG010000158.1:0-3848 GCA_036171035.1 Bacteroidales bacterium | reverse complement strand
AAGCCTCATTCTTGACATTTTCTTATCTGACACTGAGTTTTCTTGCAAGAACTAGTTATATCTTGCGTTTTGTACCACTGGTTTTACCAGTGGTTATTCAAATTAAATCCCTTCGGGATTAATATAAAAATGAAGTGAGAAATGTTAGTTATAATAACTTAAAAGTTTTCAACTCCTTGATATTAGATGGTACTGATAAAATTTAGAGATGAAGTTTGTGTGAAGGAATTATTAATCCATTTTATTTCTTATAATTTTCAATTAACTTTGTGTTTTTTATTAAATTCTTATTATAATTTGGAATCACAAAAAAGGCTTATTCTCGTTTCAAACGATGATGGGTATGATGCCCCTGGACTTGAGGCATTGATAGAAATAATGAGTCCATACGGCGAAATCGTTGTAGTAGCTCCAGTTGAAGGAAGGTCTGGTATGTCGCATGCGATTACAATGAAAAATCCGCTACGATTGAATCCGATAAAACAATATGGAAAAGTTTCAATATATAGTTGTACGGGTACTCCTGCAGACTCTGTAAAGCTTGCTTTGAGCCAAGTACTTCCTCGAAAACCAGATTTATTGGTTTCTGGAATTAATCATGGTTCAAATTCATCCATTAGTATTATTTATTCAGGGACAATGGGAGCAACCATGGAGGGTTGTATTAATGGCATTCCTTCTATTGGGTTTTCAGTGCTTAATCATGCACGAAATGCAGATTTTACTCTTGCTAAAAAGTATGCCAAAATTATTGTTGAAAATGTGATGCAACATGGTCTCCCTGATGGAATAGCACTGAATGTAAATTTTCCTGTAATAAAAATTGAAGACTTTAAAGGATTCAAAGTATGCCGTCAAACAAGAGGTGTGTGGAAAGAGGAATTTGATAAAAGAATGGATCCTCAAAAAATAGACTATTTCTGGCTTACAGGTAATTTTCATAACTTTGAACCAGAGCAGACAGATACAGATGAATGGGCTCTTGCAAATTATTACGCATCGGTTGTTCCGGTTAAGTTAGATTTTACCTCCTATGCAATGTTAGATGAAATGAAAAAATGGCAACTATAGATTACGAAAAAGAAACGCTTGAGGTTTTAAAACCGTTTAAGGAAGCAACCGCCAGAGCAAAGTTTAATACATTCTGGACAGGTATGCTGGCAGGTCTTCTTATTCCTGCTTTATCGATTTATATCTTTCACCTTTTTCTTTCACCTAAAAATTTTACATTCGCCGATTTTATTAACTATACTCGTTATTTCCAACTTACTTCTTCTATCATAAGTTTATGTGTAATTCCAAATTTATTATTGTTTTTTATATTTATTTGGACTGAAAAATATTTTTCTGCAAGGGGAGTAATCACAGCTACACTTGTATATGTGACGCTTGTATTAATTATCAAGTTTATTATTTAAGTGAAATATTATATCATTGCCGGAGAAGCTTCCGGTGACATGTATGCAGCCGATATGATGAGAGAATTAAAAAAGCTCGATCAATCTGCTAATTTCCGTTTCTGGGGTGGCAATTTAATGTCTGCTCAGGCAGGATCTTTACCTGTTAAACATTATAAGGATCTTGCCTTTATGGGGTTTCTCGAGGTTTTACTAAATGTGAGAACCATTTTAAAAAATTTCAGCTTTTGTCAACATGATTTACTTGCGTATAACCCAGATGTGCTAATCCTTGTGGATTATCCGGGATTTAATTTAAAAATGTCGGCTTTTGCAAAAAAACATGGAATAAAAACATATTATTATATAGCTCCAACACTTTGGGCATGGAACGAAGGACGAATAAAAAAAATCAAGAAATATATTGATAAACTTTTTGTGATTCTACCTTTTGAAAAAGAGTATTATAAAAAATTCGATTATGTTGTTGATTACATTGGATATCCACTACTTGATACCATTGAAAATGAGACTTTAAAAAATGAATCACAAAAATCATTTTTTAAACGAAACAATCTTCCGGAAAAGCCTATAATTGCATTATTACCGGGAAGCAGAAAACAAGAGATCTCAAAAATTCTTCCGGTAATGCTTTCTGTGGCACATGATTTCTCTGAATATCAGTTTGTAATTGCCGGTGTCACAACATTGCCAAAGGAATTGTATGAAATTCAAATGGGAAATTATTCAAATGTTAGTTTGCTTTTCAATCAGACTTTTGAAATATTGAAATTTGCCGATGCTGCACTTGTGAAATCTGGTACATCTACTATGGAAACAGCCCTGTTTAATGTGCCTCAGGTGGTTTGTTACAAAACTAGTTTTATTACTTATTTTCTTGCCAGATTATTTGCAAACGTAAAATATATTGGAATGGTTAATTTGATTATGGATAAACCCGTTGCAAAGGAGTTGATACAGGGTGAGTTTAATAACAAAAATCTTAAAGTCGAGCTGAATAATATTCTTGATGGAGCGAATAAAAAACGTATTTTTGAAGATTATAATGGGCTGCGGGAAAAGCTTGGTGGCTCTGGTGCTTCGGAACGGCTAGCTCGACTGATCTATTCATATCTTACACATTGAACTTAAAGTAGAAAAATATTTTGTGCAAAATAATTTAATCAATATACTGTTTTTCTTAATTTTTTATTCTACTACTTGTGCTTTTTCACAACGAGTTAAGGTTCGTATTCTATCATCAAGGGAGATTCAATCGGTTGTTTTTACAACTGTCAATGGCGAATATGATGTGATTGCTGATTCTACAATCATTAAATTTGACATTAGTGATATTATGCAGATAAGGGTGAATGGTGAGAAATTAGCTATCCGTTGTTTGGATGGTGAAATTGGAAATTATTCAACAATTAAACTTGTAGCAAAAGTTGAAAAAAGCTCATTTAAAATAAAATCGGCATCTCCGGAGTTGAAACCTCGAACATATGATGATAATCTAATCATTACTCAAAAAGATAAAAAATTGCTCATTGTAAATGATGTTGAATTGGAAAATTATGTTGCCGGAGTTGTGGAGAGCGAAGGAGGATACAGGGCTGCACCGGAATTTTATAAAACACAAGCTGTGCTTTGCAGAACATGGGCTTTGTTTAATTTTGATAAGCATCTTGCAGAAGGATTTCAGTTGTGCGACGACGTGCACTGTCAGGCTTATCATGATAAATGTTTGAAAAATCCGGCGATTATTGAAGCGGCAAAAATTACTGAAGGGCTCGTAATAGCTGATACTGCAATGACGCTTATTACAGCAACTTTCCATTCTAATTGTGGTGGGCAAACCGTTAATAGCGAAGATTTATGGGGTAGGGCACGCTCATATCTGCAATCGGTAAATGATACGTTTTGTACATATGAACGTTGCGCATATTGGGAGAAAAAAATTGCACTCGACACATTTCTTAACTATCTTCATGCAAATGGATTTAGGATAGGCAAAAATTCATGGGGTAAGGATTCTGTCATATTTTCTCAACCTCAAAGAATGGTGTGGTTTCGTGCAGGTGGAGATTCTATGCAACTAAAAAAAATGCGAACAGATTTGAAGCTTAAATCAACTTTTTTTTCTGTTAGCAGAGCCGGAAACGAGATTGTTTTGAAGGGTAGAGGCTATGGTCACGGTGTTGGTTTATGTCAGGAAGGTGCAATGAGAATGGCGAAGTTGGGATATAAATACCAAGAAATAATTAAGTACTACTATAAAAACACAAACATTGTTAGTATGAAGGCTTTAAATTTTTTTAATACAAACATTACGGCTGCACCCGTTGTGAAAGATAGTTTGCAAGCTGTACCTGTTGAAAAACCAGTGGAGTAAGGAGATACAAAAAGATAAAAGATAAAAGATAAAAGATAAAAGATAAAAGGTAAAAG
>JAVHQG010000157.1:2549-3859 GCA_036171035.1 Bacteroidales bacterium | reverse complement strand
AGTTACCAGTGAAAATAATAATGATATTGCTCATAAAATAATTAGTGCCTATTTATAGTATTTATTTTTTATGGCGTTCGTGATTTTGGTGTTCCTTAAATCGCTTCGCTAAGTTCTAAATCATACGTTGTCTTTATTGACAGACGCTAATTCTTTAAATTTTGTAATCATAATTCAAAATGGAAACAACAAACATAAAACTTACTCAATTCAGTCCGGGTGCCGGCTGTGGCTGTAAAATATCACCTGCCGATCTTCGTGAAATTATAAAACAGGTGCCGAATAAAATGCAATTTGAAAATCTACTTGTTGGCTGCGATTCATCTGATGATGCAGCAGTAATAGACATTGGCAACGGTCAGGCAATTATAAGCACTACCGATTTTTTCACACCCATTGTTGACGATCCATATGACTTCGGAAGGATTGCTGCAACCAACGCTATTAGTGATATCTACGCTATGGGAGGTATCCCGCTTATGGCTATTTCAATACTAGGCTGGCCACTTGCAAAATTACCGGCATCAATGGCTGGGAATGTTGTACAAGGAGCTGTAGATGTTTGCAAATCAGCAGGTATTCCGCTGGCTGGTGGTCACAGCATAGACATATCTGATCCTATATTTGGTCTTTCAGTTACAGGGATTGTTAAAAAAGAACATATCAAGCAAAACAATACAGCACAGGCAGGGTGCAGATTGTTTCTTACCAAGCCGTTGGGAATAGGGATATACAGCACTGCTACGAAAAAAAATATACTTGAAAAAAACGATTATCTGAAATCGCTGACATTAATGACCAAACTAAATTCGGCTGGGGCAGAGCTTGGAAAAATGCCATGCGTACGAGCAATGACTGATGTTACTGGTTTCGGGTTACTGGGTCACTTGCTCGAAATTTGTGAAGGCAGCAAGCTTTCTGCACGTATCCATTTTGGCGCAATACCAAAGCTCGATAATATTAATCGATACATCGAACAGAAAAGTATTCCGGGCGGAACCTATCGAAACTGGAAAAGTTATGGACACAAAATAGGAGAAATTTCAGAATATCAAAAACTGATTCTGGCTGATCCGCAAACAAGCGGAGGGTTGTTGATTGCGGTAAATCAAGATGCTCCCTCATTTAATGATTATGCCATCAAAAATAGCTTTACAGAGATTGGAATATTGGAAGAAGTAACAATGGAAAAAAGAATTTTTGTTGAGGATTGAGAAATGAGTCCACTCCGAAAAGTCTTTTAACCCCTAAATCCACTAAAGGGGACTTTAAAGGCACACTGATTTTCAGCGATTTCCCTTCAGGGATCA
>JAVHQG010000157.1:0-2539 GCA_036171035.1 Bacteroidales bacterium | reverse complement strand
GGGATCAAGGGCAAAAAATCGCTGGAAAATATTTTTTGGACTTTTCGGAGTGGATTAAGAAATTGAATCTGTAAAAGGTTAACGACAATTAATATAATTTTCCAACTGGATATATATTTATTTGTTTGTCTCTATATTCAGATCGCAAATAAAACCAATTTAAAATTGCTTCAGGACTTTCAGCAAATTCCTTATCTTCTTCCATTTTTTTTTCAAATTCAGTTTTCAATTTTGCATCGTTTGCCAGCATTTTTCGTGCAAGAGGCTCAAGCACATAAGATTCTCCATATTCCTTTTGTTCAAAAATACTACTAAAAAATCCCCAGTTTACAAAAGAATCGTATGCTTTTGGTTCAAACATATGTGCAATTACTCTAGCTGTTCTTTGATTGCATTGAACAATCACTGAGCCTATTGGATACTTTCGGTCTTCAGTGATTTCATCCATATCGAATTTTTGAACCCGCTGTCGTCCTTCATACGATTTATTGCTAAATATTACATTTTTAAATATGTATGACACAACTTTAAATTTTTGAGATTGCTTTAACTTGCGATATTTTATGCCATGCAAATCAAGCCTGCTTATCACACTCTGCCACTCAGGAGGGATAATGTATGCTTCAGGAATCATTGCTTTTTCAGCAATAACTTGTTTGTTAAAATAAGGAATCTTCCATTCTTGGGGTGTTTGAGAATATTTAAACCACTCGCCACCACTCAAATCGCTCTTTTCTGAAGTATATGCAAAACCTTTAAATGAGACCATTTCACTATCCTTCGATTGCTTAAATGAAAGAGGAAACGCTGTTTTTCGAAATTCGGCACTTGCAGTATATTCATCAGCAGATTTAACCAATTGCTTTAAATTTTTATATTCCTTATTCAATGTTATTAATGATTGTTTAAGGATTTCATATGTTGCATTCACTCGTGTTTTATAATCTTTTAGCATATGCGTTTCAATAAGTAGCGAAGCTCTGTTCTGCACCGCAGCATATCCATCCCCTAACATAGGGGGTGCTACCCAACTTTCGAGCCCGCTGCGTGGGTCGTGCCAATTGCGAAATCCGACGTAAGGAAAAATTAAAACATCTTGCTCTTTCATTTTTTGCTCAATATCTTTCATGTAAATATTTTTCATCCAGTTGCTTAGTTTTGCTTCTGTATTACCACTTACCTCTAATCCATATGTTAGTGTATATTGATAATCTGCCCCATCAGTAGTATGACAATCGAAGAAAAACTCAGGCAACCACATATTATACAGCTTCAGCCAATCTCTCATTTCCGGTGCATCGGCTTTCATAAAGTCACGATTCAGGTTTAGGTTTTTTGCTGTTGTCCTCCACCCCATTTCCATCGGTCCATTCTGATTAATTCTATTAAATGCACTAAAACGTTCGTGACCATCTACATTGAAAATTGGAATAAATAAAATGGTTACATGCTCCAATAGTTCAGGATATTTTTGCAGCACAGCAATATCCCGCATTAGCATCATTCCGGCATCCTTACCTTCGCTTTCTCCGGCATGGATACAGGCTTGAATCAACACGACAATATTATCTGTATGCCTTACTTCTTCAATGCTGAAATTTTGATTTTTATCAGCAATCAACAACGGTAGTCCCAATCCTCTAGGACTTTCTCCGAATGTTGTAAATGATAAATATGGCGATGCTTCTGCCATTTTTTTGCAAAAGTCAATCGTTGCATCATAATGGGGAGTTTTCAGGTAACCTGATTTTTCATAATAGGTTAGAAACTCTTTTGCATCAGGCTTTCTGGAGCAAGATATAAGTCCAGCTAATATAAGTGTTGCGAAAAATAATTTCATCTTTTAATATTTTTCTGTAAAAATAAGCAAATATTAATCATTTACTTTGAAAGAAATATTTTTAAACATTTGACTGATGAAGCGTATAGGTCTGATTTCTGATACCCACGGCTATTTTGATGAGAGAATAGCGGAATACTTGAGCACCTGCGATGAGATATGGCACGCCGGAGATATTGGAAATATAGCCACAGCCGAAAAATATCATGCAATAAAACCGTTAAAAGCTGTCTATGGCAACATTGATGGGCAAGATGTGAGAATTGTGTATCCTCAACAGCAACGGTTGCTTTGCGAAGAAACCAAGGTTTTTATTACACATATTGGCGGTTATCCCGGACACTACGAAAGAGCGGTAAAACAAGAATTAGAAATGAGCCATCCTAAACTTTTCATTTGTGGGCATTCTCATATATTGAAAGTTATTTATGATAAAAAATTTAATGTACTCCATGTCAACCCCGGTGCAGCCGGAATTTATGGTGAACACAAGGTAAGAACCCTAATCCGTCTCTCAATTGATAAAACAGAAATAAAAGATTTGGAAATAGTTGAACTTGGAGCAAGGTAAAAATGTTGAAAACCATCACTCCCATTAGCTACATATTCGAGCTAAACAAATGATGGTTTTCAATAATATATAGATTACTAACATTTCTCACTTGCAATAGTATCGTAAACACTGACCCGAAGGGTCAA
>JAVHQG010000156.1:0-3879 GCA_036171035.1 Bacteroidales bacterium | reverse complement strand
AAATTAAATCCCTTCGGGATTAATATAAAAATGAAGTGAGAAATGTTAGATATTTTTATTATGTTAAACATAAAGCGATCAAAAACTAAAAATTGAAAGGTTGAATAGTTGATAGGTTTAAACTTTTCAACCTATAACCACATAAACTTTTTTATAAATGAAAACTATCAGAATACTCGTAGTAGATGATCATGCCCTTGTAAGGGAAGGTATTAAAGCAATGCTTGCGGGTGTTGATGATTTTGTAATTACCGGCGAAGCTGAAAATGGAATTGAAGCAATTGATCAGCTAAAAAAAATAGCCGTGGATATTGTCATTATGGATATTTCTATGCCTTTAATGACGGGCATTGAAGCAATAAAAATAATCGCTGCAGATTTCCCGGCTATTAAAACAATTATTCTTACAATCCATTCCGAAATTGAATTTATTGAACAAATTTATAAATCCGGGGCCACCGGTTGTTTATATAAAAATGCCGGAAAAAGCGAATTTGAATTAGCCATACGAACCATAATAAAAGGAGAAAGATATTTCTGCATGGTACTATCAGACGCAATCTTAAAGGAACATTTTAATAAAATTGAAAATAATAATAAAAATTTATTACAACCGAAAGATGAAAACCCGTTGACAAAGCGGGAAATAGAAATTCTTAAATTATTAGCCGAAGATATGTCCAATCAGGCTATTGCCGATAAACTCTGTATCAGTTACCGCACCATTGAAACACACCGCAAAAATATAATGCAAAAACTAAAGCTCAATTCTACTATAGCTTTGGTTAAGTATGCCATTCAAAAAGGGATTATTTCAATTTAAACCCATCTACGTGTTTTTTGGTATATAAAAAATACCAGTTGTTTGGTACTATAAATGCCAATTTAATGGTATTGAATAATCTTATAATAAGATTGACCTTTGCGTAATATTTCATTTACAAATATATTAGAAATTACATTTTGGCAATTTTAAGTAAAATATATTCAAATCGGCATTGGACAGAACCAAGTCTGTCCCGAATTGTCCCAACTCCTGTCGGCCTAGTACCAAATCGGTGCGGTTTAGTGTCGAAACTTATTGGTTTAGTAACGAAGTCACAAAGAATTGTTACAGATCTGATTCGAAACGTACCAAATCTAATCGTTTTCGTACCAGATTGGCTTCGCATTGAATCAAAACTGATCGGTTTAATACTAAACTGGTACCCTTTCGTAATAAACCGGGCAATATAATATAGTATAATATATAAAGTTGAAAATTAAAGGTTATGAGAAAAAAGAAAACAATTATTGATTATTCAAAATTTTCACCTCTTGATCTTATAGAAGAAGCACGGAACTCTGTAATAAAAATGACAGGGAACAGTAATTTTCAGACACCCGATATACTTTTGGCAACAATTACCGCAGCAGCCAATGCACTTGAAATAAAGTTCAATGCAGCGCAGGGTGGCGGGACACAACAAAACAAAGCCATGCAAGTTGTAAGAAAGGCACTTACGGAACTTATGCACAAGCAGGCGCAGTATGTTGACCGCATAGCTGATAGCGATGAAGTTATTATACTCAGCGGCGGGTTTCATGTATCAAAAGACACAGATCCTGTTCACAGACCTGAATTTACAGTTGAATATCCTAAAACAAGTAAAGAGGGCAAAACCCTGAAAAAGACATTAGATTCATTTATTGATTCCACACACCAAAGTGCTATGGTTTTGAAGCGCAAAACCGTTAAAGGTGCAAAATCATGGGTGTGGCAGCTTTGCCCTGATCCAATGGCAGATGAAAAATGGATTTATGCAGGGTTCAGCACACAAACCACGATTACCATAAAGGGACTTACGCCAGGCATTAATTACTGGTTTCGCAGCACATATATTTCAAAAGATGGTCTTGGTAAATGGTGCGACCCCATAGCAAAAAGAGCAGAATAATTCTATAATTAATTATTCGTATGTACGAAAAAAATAAACAAACAGAAAAAACAGACCGCAGGGATTTCCTAAAAAAAGGTTTGCTTGCCGGAGGTACTCTCGCTGCGGGAGCCATTGGCTTGCAAAAAGTTTTCTCGGGAGAAAAAGTAAAAGTACTTTCTCCCTCCGATGGTAAAGTATATGAAGCAGATTCCAATCACCTTCATGAGTGTTGCAGCCAACCTGTAACAAACGAAGAAGCCCGTAAAGGGATACCAAACAGAAAATTCGTGATGGTTATTGATGAAGCAAAATGTGATGGTTGCAAATCATGTACAGTTGCTTGTCAAAAGATGCATTATACAGAATCTGACCGCGAGTGGATAAAAGTTTTTAAAATGCAGGATGCAAAAACCACTGCTCCTTATTTTTTCCCAAAGCCATGTTTTCATTGCGATAACCCTCCCTGCACAAAAGTTTGTCCGGTAAATGCAACTTTCAAGAGGCAGGATGGTATTGTGCTTATTGACAATACACGCTGCATCGGCTGCCGTTCTTGTATGGCAGCTTGCCCATATTCTACACGTTTCTTTAATTGGAGCCGTCCCGATTCAAAACAGACGACTGCAATAGGTAATAAACCATATTCACCCGAGCAAAGTGTTCCGCGAAGAATGGGAACAGTTGAAAAATGTGATTTTTGCCCCGATATGATAAGAGAAGGTAAAATGCCTGCTTGTGTTACAGGTTGCCCAATGCAGGCAATATATTTTGGTGACCAAAATGAAGATGCTGTTACAGATTCATCAGGAGTTACATTAAAATTAAGTCAACTTTTAGAAGACAAAGCAGGTTATCGTCATCTCGAAGATCTTGGAACAGAACCACGTGTATATTATTTACCTCCTAAAAACAGAAAATATCCCGCACCCGACATGAAATCTATCGGCAAAGAAAAGAAAGATAAAAAAATTATGGATATGGATATGGATATGGATATGGGAAATATGGGAAATATGGAAATGTAATATAAATTTTAGAATTATGACAAATGAAATATATAATTTGAATCATGAAATTGAAACTGTTCGGGAAGATGCTCTTCGACCTACAAGAAAGTGGGGACGAAGCACTCAAATCTGGATAGGATGTTTACTCATTGTGATGGCATGGGGGCTTTATTGTTATATCCACCAACTAAGGCATGGACTGGGGGTTACAGCCATGCGCGATTATGTTTCGTGGGGTTTATATATATCAACTTTTGTTTTCTTTATTGGTATTAGTCATTCTGGTACGTTAGTATCAGCCATTTTACGTATTACCAAACAGGAATGGAGAAGACCAATAACACGTTCAGCCGAACTTCTAACATTTGTATCGTTACTTTTTGGTGGAATTATGCCTATTATTGATTTAGGACGCCCTGATAGACTTGCAAATATTGTTATTTTTGGAAGAGTTCAATCACCGCTAATTTGGGATGTTATTTCTATTACAACATATTTTATTGGTAGTACTGTATTTCTTTTTTTACCAATGATACCCGATATGGCGCTTTGCAGAGATAGGTTAACTGTTTGCGATTCCCGGTTCAAAAAATTCAAAAAGTGGCTTTACACAAAAATGTCGCTCGGATGGAAGGGTACAAAATCGCAATGGCACAGATTAGAGAAAAGTATGACTATAATGACTATTATTATTATTCCTGTTGCAGTATCAGTACATACCGTTGTAAGTTATATTTTTGCAATGACACTTCGACCAGGATGGAACAGTACCGTTTTTGGTCCTTATTTTGTTGCCGGGGCACTTTACTCTGGTTCTGCAGGTGTAATATTAGGAATGGCAGCTTTTCGTAAATTATATCATCTCGAAAAATATCTTACACCACGGCACTTTGATTTGATTGGACGTATTGTATTGGCACTTACTCTTATATATGCTTATTTAAACCTTAATG
>JAVHQG010000155.1:0-3899 GCA_036171035.1 Bacteroidales bacterium | reverse complement strand
ATTGAATCTCCCCATTGTCCAGTCAATAGATGGCGCAAAGCATGTTTATGATCATAATTACTTAGCAGAGTTGTTGTATTTTGTTGAATTCCAATTATATGATTTTGTGTTAATGCAACATGCAGGTAATTGATAGCTTGTGGACTATTTCCTGTATAATATGCTTCTACAGTAATAGTTAGCAGTCTGGTAACACTGTCGAATTGTGAATTAAATCCAACATTAACAGGGGACGGTAATGGCAAAATTACGTTTGCAGCATCTCTCCAACCTCCGCGACCAATTGCGGTAACGGAAGTACCTTGAAAAAGATGTCGGTTAACGGTACCTGAAGGATATCCTGAAAGACCTGTTTGTCCCGCTAATGCGTCACCAAAAGTTGTTCTGAAATCGGGTTCGCTGCCACTGGCAACCGAAAATGATCCCTGATGAATGTTTATTAGCACAACACGTGTGGGTACAGAATCCTGTATTGCTTGAGAAAGTGCGTGACCTTCAGGGCAATATTGACAGTGGATTCCTGTGTATTCCTCAAGCACCACATTTCTTAATTGAGCATCAGTTTTCACAAAAGTCTGAGCGTGCAAACTCCCTACAAATGCAATTAATGCAACTAAAATGTAAATTTTTTTCATAATAAAGTTTAATAAAGTTTAAAAAAAACTGATTTTTAATCTGATCCTATCGCAAATGTATGTTATTAATAAAAAACAACCTAATTTTTATTTTCTCTTTTACAAACCGATTAAATATTTAATAACTTTGAGCTATGAAAAATATCCTTATTAGTCGGATAGATAATTTAGGTGATGTTGTACTCACATTGCCTATTGCTGGTGTTTTAAAAGAAATGTTTCCCGATTGCAAAATATTTTTTTTAGGGAAAAAATACACAAAACCACTTATTGATTCTTCGAAATTTATTGATTTTTTTATTGATTGGGAAGAGCTGTTTGCACTATCAGAAGAAGCTGCCTTGAATATTTTAAAACAAAACCATATTGATATAATCATTCATGTTTTCCCTAATAAAATAATTTCAAAATTGGCGCGAAAGGCTAAAATTCCCATTCGGATTGGCACGGCAAGAAGAGCCTATCATTTGCTTACTTGTAATAAAAAAGTTAACCTCAGCCGAAGGAAATCTATACTTCATGAAGCACAATTAAACTTAAAATTACTTGCTCCAATTGGCTTTGAAAAAATACTTTCACTAGATGAAATTCCTAAATACTATGGACTTCAAAATACTTTGCCATTACAACAAGATATTTTATCTCAACTTTCAACAGAAAAATACAATTTGGTTATTCATCCAAAATCAAAAGGTAGTGCCCGTGAATGGGGGTTAGACAATTTTTCAAGGCTAATAGAAATCCTGCCCGAAGATAAATTCAATATTTTTATTACAGGTTCAGTTGACGAAGGTAAAATCATACATGGATTTATTGACAAATACAAATCAAAAACAATTGATCTTACCGGAAAATTAAGCTTATCAGCACTAATTAGCTTTTTAAGCAAAGCAGATGGAATTATTGCCGCAAGTACCGGTCCGCTTCATATTGCATCTGCACTTGGAATTTATGCACTTGGAATTTATGCACCCATGCGTCCTATTTTTCCGCAACGTTGGGCTCCTATAGGTGAACATGCAGATTATCTGGTGCTAAACAAAAAATGCAATGCCTGCAAAAAATCGAAAGATTGTTGTTGTATTAGAAGTATTAGCCCTGCGCTAGTTGCTGAAAAACTTATTAAAGAATCAATAACAAAACAAAACAAAAATATTTAAAAAAGATGACCATAAAAGAATTTCAGAAAATTATTTTACAGGGAATTCCTGATAAGCTACCTGTCGTAAAACCCTATGACAAAACAATAAACCACGCACCAAAGCGAAAAGATATTTTATCGAAAGATGAGAAAAAACTAGCATTAAAAAATGCACTCCGGTATTTTGATAAAAAGCATCATGCGAGACTTGCAATTGAGTTTGCCAATGAGTTAAAAGAGTTTGGGAGAATCTATATGTATAGATTTCGTCCGGAATATAAAATATCTGCCCGCACTCTTAATGATTTTCCACACAAATCAACACAAGCTGCTGCAATTATGCTTATGTTAAGCAATAACCTTGATGAAACTGTAGCACAGCATCCACATGAACTTATCACATATGGTGGAAACGGTGCAGTATTTCAAAATTGGGCACAGTATCTGCTTACTATGCAATACCTTGCAACCATGACTGACGAACAGACACTTGTGTTGTATTCTGGTCACCCTATGGGATTGTTTCCGTCGCACATAGAGGCTCCAAGAGTAATTGTTACAAATGGTATGGTAATTCCTAATTATTCAAAACCTAATGACTGGGAAAAATTCAATGCACTAGGCGTTTCACAATATGGGCAAATGACAGCCGGTTCTTTCATGTATATCGGACCACAAGGTATTGTTCATGGTACAACAATTACAATTTTAAATGCCGGTAGAAAAATTGCTAAAAAAAACGGAAATACAGAACTTAGAGGAAAAATATTTGTTTCATCAGGATTGGGCGGCATGTCTGGTGCACAGGCAAAAGCAGCAGTTATTGCAGGTGCAGTTGGGGTGATTGCAGAAGTCAATCCAAAAGTTGTAAAAACACGTCGTTCTCAAGGATGGGTAGATGAAGTATTCCAAGATCTAAATCTGTTAATCAAACGCATTAAAATAGCTGTTGACAAAAAAGAAGCCGTTTCACTAGCTTATCAGGGAAATATTGTTGATTTGTGGGAAAAATTTGTTTCAGAAAAAATAAAAATTGATATAGGATCTGACCAAACTTCTCTTCATAATCCATGGGCTGGTGGATATTACCCTGTTGACATAAGCTTTGAACAATCGCAAAAAATGATGGTCGAAAATCCTGAAAAATTCAAAGAAGAAGTAAAAAAAACATTGCGAAGACATGTGGCAGCAATTAATAAATTGACTCAAAAGGGCATGTACTTTTTTGATTATGGCAACGCATTTCTTCTTGAATCAGGCAGAGCCAATGCTGATATCTTCACAAAAGAAGGTAAATTCAAATATGCTTCATATGTTCAAGATATTATGGGCCCAATGTGTTTCGATTATGGCTTTGGTCCATTTCGTTGGGTTTGTACTTCCTCCGACCCCAAAGATCTTGAAGCTACAGATAAAATTGCGATACGAGTGCTAGAAAATATTGCAAAAGATTGCCCGGATGAGATCAGACAGCAGATGCAAGACAATATTAAATGGATAAAAGAAGCCAAAGAAAATAAATTAGTTGTAGGGTCACAAGCCAGAATTTTGTATGCTGACTGCGAGGGTCGCACAAAGATTGCTACTGCATTTAACAAAGCAATAAAAGAAGGAAAAATATCTGCACCAATTGTTTTGGGGCGCGACCATCACGATGTGTCAGGTACAGATTCTCCCTATCGGGAAACATCAAATATTTATGATGGCTCATCGTTTACAGCAGATATGGCAATTCAAAATGTGATAGGCGATTCATTTCGTGGTGCAACCTGGGTTTCAATTCATAATGGGGGAGGTGTTGGCTGGGGCGAAGTAATTAATGGTGGATTTGGAATGCTTCTCGATGGCACAAAAGAAGCTGAATGTCGCCTGAAAATGATGCTGCACTGGGATGTAAACAATGGTATTGCACGGCGCAGTTGGGCTCGTAACGAAGGTGCCATGTTTGCCATCAAACGTGAAATGGAACGTACGCCATTGCTAAAGATTACAATCCCAAACATTGCAGATGAAAAAATGGTTGACAAAACAATTAATGGATTGAAATAAGGTAATAATAGTTGATTCTATATTTAGTTCTTGAAAGAAAACTCAGTGTCAGATAAGAAAATGTCAAGAATGAG
>JAVHQG010000154.1:0-3901 GCA_036171035.1 Bacteroidales bacterium | reverse complement strand
CTCATTCTTGACATTTTCTTATCTGACACTGAGTTTTCTTACAAGAACTATTTATGGCACAAAAGTAATAAGATTAATAGAAATCTTTCTAAATCAGTGATTAAATTTTCATTAAAATACTATACATTTGTCCGTTACAGATTCCAATTGATGTGATGATAAAATTTCTTTTCATAGTCATATTATTTTCTTTTGCCGATAGTGCTTTTTCGCAAAAATATACAACGAAATCAAGCAAGGCAATCAGAAAGTTTGAAGATGCAGTGCAAATGTTTAATGTGCGCAGACTTGATGATGCAATAAGTGGGTTTGAGGCTTCTTTAAATGATGATCAGAATTTCATTGAGGCATGGCTTATGTTAGCTGATATTTACGATATGCGGAGGAAATATGAACTGGAAACAGAAGCCTACAAAAAAGTGATTGAAATTGATCCAATCTTTTATGAAAGAGCTTATTTGAATCTTGCTAAAGCCGAGTATTTATCAGCAAAGTATGAAGATGCAGGAACACATGTTTCAATTTTTTTAGCAAAAGAAAATTTAAGTATTGAAAAAAAAACTGATGGGGAGTTATTAAAAGCTAAGTGCTATTTTTCAATGGATGCGGTAAAAAATCCTGTTCCTTTTGATCCGAAAAATCTTGGAGACAGCATCAATAGTGAATTTGATGATTATTGGCCGTATTTGACTGCAGATGACCAAACGCTTGTGTTTACAAGAGATATTGCAAAAACCACCAATGAGTTTTCGTTTATGCGTACAGGGCAGGAGGATATTTATATCGCAAAAAAGGTGAATGGGAAATACACAAAAGCCCGTTCTATAGGAACTCCAATTAATACCGGTCATAATGATGGTGCAGAATGTATTTCGGCTGATGGCCAGTATTTTTTCTTTTCAGGATGTGGTAGAGTAGATGGAGAAGGCGACTGCGATATTTATATATCAAAAAAGATTAGTGGCATATGGACGAAACCTATTAATTTAGGACCACCTGTAAATACCGGGAAATGGGAGTCAACACCATCGCTTTCTGCTGATGGGAAAACGCTTTATTTTGCTACAACCCGAAAAGGTGGCAAAGGGAAAATGGATATTTGGGTTGCAACACTTGCCAAAGATGGTGGCTTTAATCCTCCTGTTAATCTGGGAGACAGTATAAATACACCTGATGATGAATTTGCTCCATTTATTCATCCTGATGGGAATACGCTGTATTTTTCTTCAAATGGTCATATTGGGCTGGGTGGTTTTGATATTTTTATGTCAAAAAAAGATTCGCTTGGCAGATGGAGCAAGCCCGTGAATCTTGGATATCCTATTAATACCAATAAAGATGAAATCGGACTGATTGTTAATGCAAAAGGAGATATGGCTATGCTGGCATCAGACAGGCTTGGAGGTAGAGGCAGTGATATCTATTCGTTCGATCTTTATAAAAAAGTACAACCAGTTCAAACAATATATGTAAAAGGTACTGTTTATAACGCTTTGAATGAAAAACAAAAACTTAAAGCCAAACTTGAACTGATTGATCTTGAAACACAGAAAACAGTTGCCGAGTTGATTTCAGAAGAGGGTACAGGGCAGTATTTAGTGTGTTTGCCGACAAATAAAAATTATGCTTTTAATGTTTCCAAGGCAGATTACATGTTCTATTCAGAAAATTTTTCATTGAAAGATTATATTGATCTTACAAAACCATATCTCATGGATATTCCACTACAGCCTATTCAGGTGGACGGGAAAGTGGTTTTAAAAAATATTTTTTATGAATTTAATTCATTTGAGTTAAAACCTCAATCGAAAGCAGAACTAGATAGGTTGATTTTGTTTTTGCAAACTAATGCGTTTGTGAAAATTGAAATAGGCGGACATACAGATAATGTGGGTACAAAAGCTTATAACCAGAAGCTTTCAGAGGATCGTGCAAAATCAGTTTATTCATATCTTACCGATCATGGTGTTGTGAAAGACAGATTAAGTTTTAAAGGATATGATTTTACACAGCCTGTCGCAACAAATGAAACAGATGATGGTCGTGCCCAAAACAGACGCACAGAGTTTAAAATTATTAGTTTAAAATAGATTATTATAAATGGTTGAAGTTTTCAGAGATTCTATTATGATTACCTGTTTTGTGCTGGTAATTATGCTCATTATTGAATATATTAATGTTCGTACAGGAGGCAATTGGAGCAATTTTTTGAAACGATCGCAATTGATTCAAATTTTATTTGCCGGCATCATCGGTGTCACGCCGGGCTGCCTTGGTTCATATGCAATTGTTTCGCTTTATACACACGGGATTTTAAATTTCAGCTCGCTTACCACCGCAATGATTGCTACTTTTGGTGATGAGGCTTTAATTATTTTTTCGCAACGACCGGATATTGCAATTAAACTAGCTATAATTTTACTTTCGATAGGAATTTTTTCAGGGTTACTGATAAAAACACTTTTAAAAAACAGGATTTCGTTGAGTGCTGAAAATTTTCATTTAGCACTGCATCATGCACACGATGACCATAATCATTACAATAGAACAAGTTTGATTCAGCAATTTAAAAACATAACATTTCAACGTGCTATTTTACTTTTTGGTCTATTGCTTTTTTTGTTTGGTCTAATTTCTGGTCAGTTTGCCGAAGATCATGGCGTGTTTGCTGCGGGGACTATTGACTGGATAAAAATAACTTCCATTGCAGGGTCTTCGGCTGCGATTATTATTGTATGTCTAGTGCCAAATCATTTCCTTCATGTGCATTTGTGGGGGCATATTATAAAAAAGCATTTTCTGAAAATTTTTCTTTGGACATTGGGAGCATTGCTTCTGATTCATTTCTTTTTAGACAATGTTCAACTGCAAGAATGGGTGAAGACAAATCCTTTCTTAATTCTATTGCTTGCATTGCTTATTGGTGTGATTCCTGAATCCGGTCCACACCTTATTTTCTTTTTTATGTTTACATCAGGGAATTTACCTTTCAGCGTACTCGTAGCAAATTCAATCGTGCAAGATGGACATGGTGCGTTGCCTTTATTGGCAGAATCTAAAAAGAGTTTTCTTGCGTTAAAGGCTGTTAAATTAATAATAGGGTTTTTAATTGGTGTCTCCGGATATTTCTTGGGATGGTAGTATTTCAAATCCTCTTATGATGCGTTGTTGAAAAAAAATAACTTCTTAATAAAATAATTTAAGTATGTGCTACGTTCGTTTTTTTGTAAAAAATCTATTTATAAATTTATGGAGGGTAAAAATATGAAATCAATATTTTTAAAGTTTCAACAAATTTATCGGTTTTTTTCTAACCAAAAATCAAATTTTTTCAGACTATCTGTGTTTGCACTTATGCTGACATTTACAATTGGCTTACTTTACAAAGTTGGATCAATCGAGAACAATAGTCAAAGCACAATGTTAACAATACCCGATTCAACTATATTTTCAAAGCCGGATGTTAAAATAAATGTAAACAAAGAATATGATAACAATGGAAATATCTCGAAATATGATTCTTCATATTCCTGGTCATATTCTTCGAGTGGGAATGCTGTAAATATAGACAGTCTGATGAAAAGTTTTAATCTTTCATTTGGAGGGAATCTTCCTGATGATTTTTGGGGTTTTGACAATCCTATGTTCTCTCAAAAATCAGATTCCTCTTTACTCAATTTCTCTGGAGATTCAAGCACTGATTTAATGGAGCAACAAATGAATCAGATGAGAAAAATGATGGAACAAATGAATCAATCTATGTTTAATCAGTTTCCTATGCAGTCTCCTGCACCAAAACAAAATAATCATAACGAGGGGACTGATTTATAAAGCTATTGCTTAAGGTAAATAGTGTCAGCAAGAAAACGCCAATAATTTCGTTACTCTCGTTTTGAAAACA
>JAVHQG010000153.1:0-18210 GCA_036171035.1 Bacteroidales bacterium | reverse complement strand
GAGCTTGTGGGTTGTTTAACGAAATTATTGGCGTTTTCTTGCTGACACTATATAACCTTTATTTATAACAATAACCTACCTTATAAAGGAATATTCCCATGTTTTTTAGGTGGATTTGATTTGCGTTTGTTTCGACACATTTCAAGTGCTTGAATGAGTTTCAATCTGGTTTCTCGCGGATAAATAATTTCATCAATATAACCAAGTTCAGCAGCTTTATATGGATTTGCAAATGTATTTTTATAATTTTCGACTGCCACTTTGCGATCTTCTTCAGAGATATTGCTCTTATATATAATATTTACAGCCCCATCAGCTCCCATCACAGCAATTTCGGCTGTTGGATATGCAAAATTCACATCTGCACCAATGTGTTTACTAGACATTACATCGTATGCTCCTCCATAGGCTTTTCTAGTGATAATGGTAATTTTTGGAACCGTTGCTTCACAATACGCATACAATAATTTTGCTCCATGTTTAATAATCCCTCCAAATTCCTGTGTTGTCCCAGGCAAAAATCCAGGCACATCAACAAATGTTACAATGGGGATATTAAAACAATCGCAAAAACGAACAAATCGTGCTGCTTTTACTGAGGAGTCTATATCTAAAACACCTGCCAGCATTTCGGGTTGATTCGCAACTATTCCTACTGAATAACCATTTAGTCGAGCAAATCCAATAACAATATTTTGTGCATAATAAGGCATTACTTCAAAAAAATTATTGTTATCTACAACTGTAGTAATGATATCCTTAATATTATATGGTTTATTTGGGTCATCAGGGACAATTGTCTGAAGCTTCTCATCAATTCTATACACATCATCAAGACAAGGCTTGTGAGGCGGTTCCTCCATATTATTAAGTGGCAGGTAACTCAACAATTCACGAAGCATCATCATGCACTGCTCATCGTTATCGGCAACAAAATGAGCAACACCACTCTTCGAATTATGTGTCATTGCGCCACCCAAATCTTCCTTTGTAACCTCTTCGTGAGTAACTGCTTTAATCACATCAGGACCGGTAACAAACATGTTACTTGTTTTGTTTACCATCATAATAAAATCTGTGATAGCAGGAGAATATACTGCACCACCGGCACATGCACCAAGAACAGCAGAAATCTGAGGGATCACACCAGATGCCATTGTGTTGAGATAAAAAATATCAGCATATCCGGCAAGGCTTTCAACACCTTCCTGAATACGTGCACCACCCGAATCGTTGAGTCCTACAACAGGAGCGCCCATCTTCATAGCTGTTTGCATAAGTTTCACAACTTTGTCTGCATTTGAACGACTCATTGTGCCACCAAAAACAGTAAAATCCTGTGCAAAAACAAAAATTAAACGACCATCCACTTTCCCATAACCGGTAACAATCCCATCGCCTGAAATTTTATTTTTCTCCATTCCAAAATCTGTACAACGATGTGTAACAAATTTATCTGTTTCAACAAACGATCCAGGATCCAATAGCCCATTAATTCTTTCTCTGGCTGTCTTCTTGCCTGATTTATGTAATTTTTCAACTCTTTCTGCACCACCACCTATTTCTGCTTCTTTTTTCTTATCTTCAAATAGATTATATTTTTGTTCTAAACTCATGATATACTGGTATTTATTTAATAATTTTATTTATATTGATAATTGAAAGATTTATCCTGATAATTGAGACCTATTTACTCTACAATAATCAAGGGCTGATTTGCTATAACCGTATCGCCTTCTTTTACTTTTATTTCCTTTATCAAACGATCTTTCTTTACCTTATATTCACTTTGCATTTTCATTGCCTCAACAATAATGACCGTTTGATCTTCTTTAACCTGATCACCAACTTTAACGAGAATTTTCACAACTTTTCCGGGCATTGGAGTAGAAATAATAATACTCCCGGTATCTTCAATACCTTTTGTTCGATTTGTTAAATATTTGGTTTCAGCATCAATCACATCAAAGTTAAAAGTATCAAAGGACGTTTTCAATGTGTAATTTTTCTGATTGCTTTCCTGAAAAAGTTCAATATTGAAAGATTTTCCATCTATAACAACAGAATAATTACCTTCTGCAATCTTTACTATGTCTGCCTCATATGTTTTTTCATTTACCTTAAAAGTAAATACCCTACCTTCTGTTTTTACGAGTTCAACTTTAGTATCATGCGTGCTATCAATTTTTAATTCTAAAATCATATAATAATCAGATTAAGTATTTTATAAACGAGTCATGCCGGTGCTTCTGCCAAATGTTTTCCACTCACTCATTTGATTGTTTTCGGTAGAAATATATTTTTTTGCAAGTTTTGCTTTGTAATCAAAATAAGTCACCATAGCTGCAATATCCCTATGGAGTTCATTTTTAGCAATCTTTTCAAAAAGAAATGTTTTATTATTTTCAATGAAGTGTGTGTTGTAATTTCCAGAAATAAAATCAGGTGCATCCATGATTTTTTCAAGAAATTTTATGGATGTTTTTATTCCTGTGATTTTATATTCATATAAAGCTCTCTTCATTCTGGCAATTGCTTCATCACGTGTTTTCCCCCATACAATTAGTTTTGCAATTAGCGGATCATAATATATTGGTATTTCAAAACCCTCGTACACGTATCCATCAATCCGAATACCGAATCCATGAGGTTCTCTTACATAATGGATTACACCAGGACTCGGCATAAAGTTTTTATCTGTATCTTCAGCATAAATACGGCACTCAATTGAATGACCCACCTGCTCAAGATCTTCTTGCTTAAAAGAAAGTGGAAGCCCATTTGCAATACGAATTTGTTCCTTCACAAGATCAATACCAACAACTCTCTCTGTAACAGGATGTTCAACCTGCAAACGAGTATTCATTTCTAAAAAATAAAAATTTTGATGATCATCAACAATAAACTCTATTGTACCTGCGCCATAATAATTAACAGCTTTTGCAGCAGCCACAGCTGTTTCACCCATTTTCTTCCGAACCTCCGGAGTTAACAGACAAGAAGGTGTTTCTTCAATCACTTTCTGATGACGACGTTGAACAGAACATTCACGTTCGAATAAATGAACAGTATTGCCCATTTTATCTGCCAAGATCTGAAACTCAATATGGTGTGGAGAAGAAATATATTTTTCAATATATACAGCATCATTGCCAAATGCAGCCTTTGCTTCCGATTGTGCAGCTCGAATTGAAGGCAATACATCTTCCATTTTTTTTACAAGCCTCATTCCTTTACCACCACCACCAGCAGAAGCTTTAATCATCACAGGTACACCAATTTCTTTTACAACCTCTAGAGCCTTTTGTTCATTTGTAATACTTTCGGTTGTTCCCGGAACAACAGGAACACCTGCTTTTATCATTGTTTTACGAGCCGTAATTTTGTCGCCCATAGTTGAAATAGCATACGGATTAGGACCAATAAAAGTAATTCCTTCTTTTTGGCAACGTTCCGAGAACTTTGCATTTTCAGATAAAAACCCATAACCCGGATGAATTGCATCAGCTCCGGATTTTTTTGCTGCTTCAATTATTTTATCAATCACCAAATAACTTTCTGAAGAAGGTGATGAACCAATGCAATAAACTTCATCAGCATAACGAACATGCATAGATGATCTATCAACTTCAGAATAAACGGCGACAGTAGGGATTTCAAGTTCGCGACAGGTACGCATGATCCTAACAGCTATTTCGCCCCTGTTTGCAATAAGTATTTTTTTTATCATCAATATATAAAATAAATGAATATGTGCTTTTCAGCATACAAAAATAACATAATTTATCAATTCAAAAACGGAAAGATTTCAACAGGCTAAAGCAAGTTCATAAGAGACTTTCTGCATCAAAACTTTTACTATACTGCTCCATTGCACGGCTGCTCATACCCATGCTTGAGAAGCCCCCATCGTGAAACAGGTTCTGCATGGTTACTTTTTTTGTAAGGTCAGAAAACATTGTGATACAATAATCAGCACATTCTGCTGCAGTTGCATTACCAAGCGGCGACATACGTTCGGTAAAATCAAACAAGTTTTTCATATCCACAACACCTTGCCCTGCCGTTGTGGGCGTGGGAGATTGAGAGATTGTATTGATCCGGATTTTCTTTTCACGACCATAGATATATCCAAAGCTACGTGCAATAGACTCCAGTAGAGATTTGGCATCGGCCATATCATTGTATTTATCAAGGGTGCGCTGTGCAGCCACATATGATAAAGCTACAACTGAACCCCAGTCATTAATTGCGTCAAATTTACGAGCGACCTGCAACATTTTGTGAAAAGAGACTGCTGAAATATCGAGTGTCTTCAAGAAAAAATCATAGTTCAGATCATCGTATGGATTTCCTTTACGAACATTGATAGACATACCTATAGAGTGCAGTACAAAATCAATTTTACCTCCAAAGCGATCCATGGTTGTCTGAAAAACGTTTTCAATATCAGAAATACTTGTAGCATCAGCAGGAATAACAATAGAACCTGTCTTTTCAGCAAGTTCCTGTATCGTCCCAAATCGCAT
Organism: Bacteroidales bacterium; assembly: GCA_036171035.1. Taxonomy (GTDB): domain Bacteria; phylum Bacteroidota; class Bacteroidia; order Bacteroidales; family GWF2-35-48; genus GWF2-35-48. The sequence continues at coordinate 13,681 of JAVHQG010000153.1, read as the reverse complement.
TGCAACCTTTGTATTGGACAAAGTAAATTCTGCTCCTTCTTCATATGCCTTTTCGGCTACTTTCCAAGCAATGGATAAATCATTAAGTGCTCCGAAAATAATAACCTTTTTACCTTTTAATAAATTATAAGCCATATCGTAGTATTAATAATATTGCGCACAAAAATACATTATTTTTTCAATGTTAAAATTGAGATATCTTAAGTTTTGTTTTTAAAATACAGTGATTTTATAAGATTTTTACGATTGAACAATCTTTTTCCCAATTAAACTATGTAAATTTATAAAAATTATGTAGGTTTGAAAATCTCATTTTTGTGAGGACAATAAAATACAGATACAGCAGCAAAACTATGGATATTGAGTCAACATATACTTTTTTTAGTAACCTAAATGAAGACAATATCAGCTTTATGTATCAAGGCAGTTTCAGCGATGAAATAAGCGATAAAGCTATGCAGGTGAGCGATAATTCGTTTGACAGCCACAAGGATCCGGCAAATATAAAAAAAGGCGTTTCCTTATTAATGGCCGAATGTCTTCACAACCTGATTAAGCTGGGAGACACACCCGATACCTCCAACAATCTGATTACAAAACCAGGTGTATTTTTAACAAGGAATATTGGTGATACGGTTTGTACAACTTCCGCATATTTAATTGAAAACAGAAGTATTGATTTTCTAAAAGGAAAACTAGAAAAAGTAAACTTTGACGACAGGGACAATTTATATTCCATGTTTTCGGAAGTTTTACAAAAAGAAGGACTTTCTACTAAAAAGGATTTTCTTAATAACGTAGTTGAAATTGCAAGAAAATCGGGAACAAAGCTCCAATATGATTTTGAATCAGCAGGGGCTAACTGGTCATATCTTTATCTTCAGACGATTCTTAGCGGCACAAATGTTACAGAAGAAACATTGCAAAAATATAATCTTCAGATTGCAACAGCGAAAGAATTCCACAGGAAGATGAAAGATAAAAATATTTTCATCATTTATAAAGGAGATTTTTCACAAAAATCAGTAATTGCTATTTTACGAATATTAGAAAAAAACTTGCAAAGAAATCAATTTGATAATCTTGGCGAGAAAAAAATCATGTTTCACATTATTACTGAAATGCTTCAAAATATCAGCAAGCATTCCATTCCAACTGACGGTGCAAAAAAAGGTATTTTTCTGGTTGGGAAAAATGTAAAAGGATTTTTTATTAGCACTGGAAACTTCATTGAAAAGAGTAAAGCAAGATTATTAAAAGATCAGATTAACCAAATCAATAGCTTGAATTTTGAAGAACGAAACAACTTATATAGAGTCATTTTAAAAACAGGAGTTCTTACAGGAAATGGTGGTGCAGGCTTAGGATTAATTGACATTGCAAGAGAAACAAAAAATAAGTTTGTATTTAACTTTTCAGAAGTAAATGATCTCTCAACATTTTTTTCATTAGGTGTAAATTATTAAAAACTCCCTCATTATGGCAGAAAGATTTCAGATAGTCGGCACAGAAGAAGTACCAAACATAACATTAGATGCAGAAAATGAAATTTTTGAAATTACCGGCAGATCTTTTCCTGAAAATGTTGAAAGGCTGTATATGCCTATTATAGAATGGTTGAAAGAATATATTACAGATCCAAATCCATCTACAAATTTTAAATTTTCTTTAGAATATTTTAATTCATCTTCTGCACGAAAAATTATTGAAATATTATTTGTTCTTGAGAAACTAGAAGAAGCAAACCACCATGTAAAAATTATTTGGTGCTACAGCGCAGAAGATGAAATGATTAAAGCTAAAGGAATGGAATTTATGAATCTGGTAAAAATTCCATTTGAACTGACACCTGTTGATTAAACAATTTCCGCAAATAAATAAATATATGGGATGGCAATGCACTGTCCCATTTTTTTATTGTAGTCGAGCTTGATCTAAAGGAAAATTTTGCTGACCATGCTTTACAAAAAAATAAAATGCCGACCTTATTTCTCCAAAAAAATGAATTCTATCCCTCAAAAAAAACAGACTATATGGACAAAAGACTTCATACTGCTTTGTCTTGCTGTGCTCTTTATGGCCATTTCTTTTTATTTTTTGATACCAACACTCCCCTTATTTTTAACTGATATTATAAAGGTTGAAAAAAAACACATAGGACTTATAGTTGCCTCATTTACACTGGCAGCCCTAATCATTAGGCCACTCACAGGTTATGCAATTGACCGATGGGGAAGAAAGTGGGTTTATATTATTGCTTTCTTTTTTATGGCAGCATTTTTCAATTTATATATTGTAGCATTAACCGTTGGGATCATGTTTTCTCTTAGATTTTTACACGGTTTAGCTTGGGGCGTAACTTCCACCACGGGAGCAACAATTGCGGTTGACCTATTGCCGACACAGAAAAGAGGCGAAGGACTTAGTATTTATGGTTTAACCATGCCTTTAGCTATGGCTATTGGTCCACTTATAGGGTTTGCTTTGGTTGCAAAATGGGGATATAACTTCATGTTTGTTACCGGATTTATCATTTGTCTCATAGGGTTTATGCTTATTACCTTTATAAAATATCCGAAATACATTCCTCCGGCAAAACATACCAAATTCAGCTTTAACAATCTTTTTGAAAAAAAATCACTACCAGTTTCGTTGAACATTATGTTCATCACAATCCCTTATGGTGGCATTGTTTCATTTATTGCAATATATGCAAAAGAGATAGGAATTGTGCATGGTAGTTTATTTTTCCTTATCCTTGCTATTGGCATTGCACTAGCACGTCTGGTATCTGGAAAAATATTTGATAAAAAAGGACCACGGGTAATATTTCTTGTAGGAATCATCTTATTGATTACAGGCCTGCCTATACTTGCTTTTATACAAAATGATTGGGGATTTTTTATTGCTGCTGCTATGATTGGATTTGGCAATGGTGTAATTTTTCCTATCACACAAGCAATGGTAAACAACATGGTGCAAATCAACCGAAGGGGTGCTGCCAATTCAACCTTATTCACAGCCTTTGATTTAGGAATAGGTGGAGGAATGGTGCTTACAGGATTTCTTGGTGATATGATTTCTCTATCATATACTTTTATTGTACATGCAGCAATCTGTGTATTCGGTCTTTTATATGCGCAACTGTTTTTATTTAAGCATTATGATAAACACAAAATATAGAAAAATGCCTTAAATTACTTGAGATTCTTTGCGTTTTTTTCCATTAAATGCTGATTCACGACGACAACACAGTTATAGAAATAAGACAGAACGAATGGAAGTAACAAGAACCTTTGATTTGCTGGAACATGGCAAAGAAAAATATCCAAGAGCTGATGCGCTTGCTGCAAAATATCACGGCGAATGGAAATGCCACAGCACCAATGACTTTATTGAACAAGCAAACTATTTCAGCAGTTGGCTGCTTTCTGTGGGAATGAAAAAGGGAGATAAAATAGCAACAATTTTTTCAAATAACCAACCTGAATGGAATTTTGCAGAAGAACTAATTGATAATTCTACTGTTATTGCACGAATTCAGAAAGAAATTAACACAATAAACAGTACACTTGGACAAGTGGAACAAATCAAGAAGTTCAAGCTCATAACCGAGGAGTGGTAAAGTGCAATCGGTGAACTATCACCAACGCTCAAACTAAAGCGCAGAACACTAAAAGCCAAATACGATTCTTTGCTAAAAAAAATTACGGTTAGATTACACCCTACTTTTTTGGGATGTTTCGCCGTAAATCCAAATACACTGGCAAATGATCGCTAAAACCTCCAATATAGGTCATCCCCAAATAAGTTCTCAAGGGCTTATAGCCATATTCCCGTTCATCTTTCCCCAACAAAAACGAAGGATTGTAAACATGTGCATCATTAAGGGTTGTATAAATCGTATTTTTCTTGCTTAAAAGAGCACCGGATACAATAATGTTATCAATAAGATTCCACTCGCCCTGAAATTTATGTGTTCCAACTCCTTTTGTATAATGTAAATAATAACTTAAGTTATAAAGGCTTGAATTTAACAGATGCTCATATTTAATTTTTGCTTTAAGGGCATCAGCCACACTATTATTTTCAGGACCATCATTCAAATCGCCAACTATAATAATATTTGCATTTGCATTTGTTGAAAACACAGAATCAGTGACATGTCTTAAAAAATCACCAACAAACAATCTTTTCGGTTCCGACTCCATTTCGCCACCATATTTAGATGGCCAGTGGTTCACAAAAACATGCAATGTGTCTTTTTTTGATGTAATACCTTTAACATAAAGAATATCCCGTGAGGGTTTTCCTTCTTTAAAATGTAGTTCAAGAGGTTTACTAAAAATAGGAATAAAATCTTCTTTTCTGTAAAGCATAGCCACATCCATTCCACGTTGATCCTTTGAATCGTAATGAATATAACTATAATGTAATTCGGAAAGAGGCGTGTTCTTTGTAAGGTCATCAAGCACTTTATCGTTTTCAATTTCGCATAAACCCACTATTGCCGGTGGATCCCAACCCCCAAGTGCAACTATCACTTTTGCTGTGTGCCTTGCTTTTTCCCAATATTTATCAGGTGTCCAATGATGATCTCCTTCAGGTGTAAATGGATCATCGTTTGTTTTTGGATCGTCAGCTGTATCGTAAAAATTCTCACAGTTGTAAAACATGATACGCATGAAGCCTCGCTTCACATCATCTTTTTGTGTGATTATTGAATCTGGAAGTGTTTCATTTTTCTGCGCAAATAATGAAACAGAACAGAATATTATGAATATGAAACTTAATATATTGAGTGTACATCTCATTTTTAAAATTTTTACCAATTTAACAAAATTTATTCAACCTTTTCATAAGCACCCAATTCAGGGCTATTTGTTCTTATTACTCCATTCAAATCATATTGCAAAAACTGAAAATGTGCATTCACAATTGAATCAGAACCTTTGTCTATTGCAGGAGATGTTACTTCCAACTGAAAATCAAGCTTATCTGAAGTAGATTTAAAGAGTGGATCAAGATTTTTATAAATTGTGTTAAAATGCACTGCATCGTTGATGTTTACCGTTGCATCAAGTTTTAACAAGCAATGATCAAATTTATAATTAAAATCAGCATCTACTTTATTAGATAGTCCCATCTCAACTTGGCTGTTCCCATATATTATGCAGTTTCCAAAATCAGCTTTTACCAGATTTCCTAAATATATATTATTATCATACTCCAGATTATTGGAAATCACCACCGATGGGTCTGATCTCCCTGATCCTGCATAATCCGCAAAAGTTGTATTATAAAACGAATAACTTCCTCCGACCACAATGGCTGTAGTGTAAAATGCGCCATTTGCAAACACGCAATTATAGGCATCAATAGCTGATGCAATAGAAAACACGCAAGCATAACTCATATTCTCGATTTTTGTGTTTTTTATTACGACAGATGCTCCACATAGATTCTCAATGTTCCCAACCTGCAAACCTATTACACCATTTTTGATTTCAGCATAATTAATCACATTATTAAAACTTCCTGAAAAAAGGACAATTCCGCTCCATTGACTTGAAATATTGTCGTAATCATGCTCCAGCCTGTCATTACGAAATATCACCGGCAGATCTTTTGTTCCATTTACAATGATTTTTCCTTTCACGTACATAGATGAATTTCTATGAAAGTAAATTTTTGTCCCCCGATTAATTGTTAACGTTCTATTCGAATCCAGCAACATAGAATTATAAACCAAAATTGGTTTTTCACCATTCCATACTGTGTCATTTCTAAGAGTTCTTCCATTCACCAGATACACATCCTGACCAAAAGCGACAAGTTTTACATCTTGCACATTCCCATTAACAACACATACAATAGAATCAACAATTTCAAGTGGATTATTCAAATTAGCAGGATTCAGTGTAACCTCAACAAAAACAAACAGACTATCTTTTGGCGGAATTTCAATATTTTCAACTTTTGCAGCATGAGTGCCGTTAATATTTAACCGAAAATGAGAATTAGCAGCATTGGCCAAATATATTGATGATACCTTAATATATTGATTATTTCTGTTATATATTTTAAATTGTTTTGTGGCTGAACCAATAGTTGTAAATACAGTATCAAACATCACAGTGTCGGTTGAAAAGCTAAGTTTAGCAGCACTATCTGTAGTAAAATTTTCTTTCTTACAAGAATAGTTTAGACCTGTAAGCAATGCTAGAAAAAACAAATATTTTATACTATCTTTCATGTAAAGTTTAAGATTTTAAAAATAACGATTTTTTTTGAATGCTATTGCCACGAAGTCACAAAAACACAAAATTTCACTAATGAACATTTTGAAAAATCTTATGATCTAAATCTTTGTATTACTTTTAATATACTATAACATTAACAAAAAAATATAAAGTTCAATTCCTAATAAACATTTTATGTAACTTTGTGTTATATTTATTTTAATCTCTTATGAAACCAATCTATCTCGATTACAATGCCACAACACCTCTTGCTCCTGAAGTAATCGAAGCAATGCGACCTTTTATTGAAACTAATTTCGGGAATCCATCCAGTTCTCATTATTTTGGCAAAATTACAAAACAAGCCATTGAAAATGCCAGAACACAGGTGGCTTCGCTAATAAATTGCAGTGCGGATGAAATAATATTCACAAGTGGTGGGACAGAATCAAATAACTGGGCATTAAAAGGAGCAGCTTTTGCAAATCAAAAAAAAGGAAATCACATAATTATTTCAGCAATTGAACACCCTGCCATTACAGAGGTTTGTAAGTATTTAGAAACATGTGGGTTTCAAATATCAATTGCTAAGGTAGATCAATATGGGATGATTAATCTGACGGAAATTGAAAGGCAAATAACAAGTAAAACCTTTTTGGTATCAGTAATGCACGCCAATAATGAAATAGGCACCATTCAGCCCATTCAGGAAATTGCAGCAATTATCAAGAATAAAAATATTTTGTTTCATACAGATGCTGCACAGTCCATTGGTAAAATAAAAACCGATGTAAAAAGACTCAATATTGATTTACTGTCTATTGCAGGACACAAGGTTTATGCACCTAAAGGAATAGGGGCTTTATTTATAAAAAAAGGGACAACTTTGGGAAAGCTTATTCATGGAGCAAATCATGAAAGTGGTTTAAGAGCAGGCACCGAAAACGTTATTCAAATTGTAGCACTTGGGAAGGCATGTGAAATATCACTGCAAAATTTTAACATATATACAAGACACATGAAGGAAATACGAGATTTATTGCATCAAAAAATCTCACAAAATTTTCCTCATGTAAAATTGAATGGACATCCGGAAAATCGCCTACCAAACACATTAAGTTTAAGTTTTAAAGATATTAATGCCGGTGAACTTATTGAATCTTTATCAGATAAAGTCGCACTTTCAGCAGGATCAGCCTGTCATGCAGGCGAAGTAAAAATGTCTTCTGTTTTAGCAGCCATTCATCTTGAACCTGCATGGGCAAAGGGGACAATACGATTTTCAGCAGGAAGAAATACAACCGTTGAAGAAATTGAGCAAACAATTATTTTACTTAAAGATGCACTCGTCCCCTAAAATAAAAAACTCCGCAAGAAATCTTACGGAGTTTTTTATTTTCACGGGAATTGATTGTTACATCATTCCACCCATGCCACCCATTCCTGGACCACCGCCCATTGGAGGCATTGGATTTTCTTCTTTTTTATCTACAATCACACATTCTGTTGTTAAGAACATACCTGCAATAGATGCTGCATTTTCAAGAGCAATACGTGCAACTTTGGTAGGATCTAAAACTCCTGATTTGTATAGATTTTCGTATTTATCTGTGCTTGCATTGTAACCAAAATCATCTTTACCTTCTTTGATTTTATTTACAACTACAGAACCTTCTAATCCTGCATTTTCAACAATCTGGCGAAGTGGTTCTTCCAAAGCTCTTTTGATGATTTGAATACCTGTTGTTTCATCCTCATTGCTGCCTTTTAGTTTTTCTAATGCTTCAATTGCCCTTACATATCCAACACCTCCACCAGGGATGATGCCTTCAGCAATCGCTGCTTTTGTAGCATTAAGAGCATCTTCAACGCGGTCTTTCTTTTCTTTCATTTCCACTTCAGTTGCAGCACCAATATAAAGTACAGCTACTCCACCGGAAAGTTTAGCAAGTCTCTCTTGCAATTTTTCTTTATCATAATCAGATTTTGTTGACTCAATCTGTGCTTTAATTTGGTTCACTCTATTTGCGATATCAGCTTTTTTACCTTTACCGTTTACAATAGTTGTGTTGTCTTTATCTATCACAACTTTTTCTGCATTACCACACATTTCAAGAGTTGCTTTTTCTAATGTGTAACCTTGTTCTTCGGTGATAAATGTACCTCCTGTTAATGTTGCAATATCCTGTAACATTTCTTTTCTTCTATCTCCAAAGCCTGGAGCTTTAACCGCAGCAATTTTCAAAGAACCTCTTAATTTATTTACAACTAGAGTTGCAAGTGCTTCTCCATCAACATCTTCAGCAATAATTAACAAAGGGCGACCTGTCTGTACGTTTGCTTCTAATAATGGAAGTAAATCTTTCATTGCAGAAACTTTCTTATCGAAAATCAAAATAAAAGGATTTTCAAGAACAGTTTCCATTTTTTCTGTGTTAGTTACAAAATAAGGGGAGATATAACCTCTGTCAAATTTCATTCCTTCTACAGTTTCAACATGTGTTTTAATTCCTTTTGCTTCTTCCACGGTGATAACACCTTCTTGTCCAACTTTCGACATAGCATAAGAAATCATAACTCCAATTTCTTTATCGTTATTTGCAGAGACAGATCCAACCTGTGAAATCTCATCTTTTGCAATTATTTCTTGCAAAATTTTATTTTTTTCAGCCTGGTTTATTTCTACATTTTCTTCTTTAAAAAGAGCATCTGCTTTTTTGATTATGTTATCAGTTTTAACTGATTTTTTTTGTTTATTAAGATGATCAATAACAGCTTCTACAGCTTTATCAATTCCTCTTTTCAAATCCATTGGATTTGCTCCGGCTGTAACATTTTTCAGACCAACACTAATAATTGACTGAGCAAGAACTGTAGCTGTTGTTGTCCCATCACCTGCTTTGTCGTTTGTTTTTGATGCAACTTCTTTAACCATTTGGGCGCCCAAGTTTTCAAAAGCATTTTCCAGATCAATTTCTTTTGCAACTGTAACACCATCTTTAGTGATTTGTGGGGCACCATATTTTTTTTCAATAACCACGTTTCTCCCTTTAGGACCGAGGGTTACTTTCACTGCATTTGCCAATGCATCTACGCCTTTCTTAATAAGGTCGCGAGCTTCGATATCATATTTTATTTCTTTTGCCATATTATTAAATTTAGTATTTATGATTTAGAATCTTTGAATTTATTTATATTAAACTGGCATTGAGCCTTCCGAAACGTACATTTAGAATGTACGATTTAAACAATTGCTAAAATATCATTTTGTTTCATGATAAGATAATCTTTACCATCGATGTTTAATTCGGTTCCTGCATATTTACCATATAAAACGGTATCGCCAACAGATACTTCCATTTTTTCATCTTTTGTGCCACTTCCGACTGCAATAACTTTTCCTTTTAAAGGTTTTTCTTTTGCTGAATCTGGAATATAAATCCCGCTTGCAGTCTTCATCTCAGCTTCTTGTGGTTCAATAAGAACCCTGTCTGCCAATGGTTTAATTTTCACTTTCGTCATGATATTAAAATTTTAAGGTTTAACATTTTTTTTGCGTTTACCACTTGTCATATTGTGTGCCAAATCAATAAAAAAACAGAAATCAACCCAACTCACTTCGTAAAATGATGTTGTAGCAATGCTTTCAGAATAATCAACACGATTTTGGCATTGTCAGGTATTTTGTTGATTTGCAAGACAAATTTTCAGAAGTCAAGTCATATATTCGGCTGTAATTACACAGCAAGAAAGCTATAACCGTTACTACGGCAACAATACAATAAAATCAAAAAAAATGTCAGCATATATGACATACTGACACCAATTTTAACAACATTAATTCTGTTTATTTGGCTGGAGGAGTATTTTGTTGACCTTGCGCCGGGGCTTGTTTTGGAATATTTGGTCCCTGTGATGGATCAATTGTATTATTGATCTGTTTTTGCATAATAGAACTTCGTTGCATCTGGCCTGACCGTGGAATGGTAATGCTTGCCATAAGGCTCAATACTAATAATGATATTGCAAGAACCCATGTTGATTTTTCAAGAAAATCGGCTGTTTTGCGAACCCCCATCACCTGATTTGAAGAAGAAAAGTTAGACACCAATCCTCCTCCTTTTGAGTTTTGAACAAGAACAACCAACACCAAAACAACACATACAATAATTGTTAATACAGAAATGATGTAATACATAATTTATTTTTTATTCGTTTATTAATTTTTTAACTTTTTCTATTTGCGCTGCAAAATAAATGTTTTTTTCCGGATATTTCAAACTTAATTTTCTAAAAGCTAAAATTGCCTTGCTGTAATGACCTTGTTTCATATAAATTTTAGCCAGGGTTTCACTGATGCACTCTTCACTCTCCTCAATGCTTTGTTTAGAACTCTCTTTAATATTTGATGTTGGTTCAGCAGGAATTATTTTATGTTCCCCCCGGAGGAATTTATCAATAAGGGATCCATTTAAGTTGGAATATTTAGATGCCGTACTTTCAATTACGGGAAGAACAGTTGCTTCTTTCTGCTTCTTGGTTTCTTGTAATAAAAAATCAACTGGTCGATTTTTTTCAAATTCAAACAACTCTTCCCCTTCAGAACCATCTTCATTTTCTTCAGCAAATTCTTGTTCAATAGAAACATTTTGAAAATCAAATTCGACTATTTCATTATCTGGTTTGTTCAAAATTTCCTTTGTAGATTCTGATATCTTTGTTAATTCATCTTGCAAAGAATGTAACATTATTTGCATTTGAGTCTTCGATTCCAAAGTAAATTTTTCCAACTTTTCATCAACAATTCTGTCAAGCTGTGAGGTAACAATTTCCGAAAAAGCCGTGGTGATTGCATTAAGATCAAGAGGAAGTTCAGCTTGGGAGTGTTCAAATATTTCACCACTATTTTCTTCTACTACAGTCGCATTAGCTGCTCGCTCTTCTGCAATATATTGTTCTGTTAACGCTGCTGCATCAATGGAGTTTTCGGTATCGATCATTAATTCTCCGAGCATAAGTTCATCAGGCAAAGAAATATCATCATCGCTATCCGGCTGAATAAATATATATCCATTATTGTTTTCAAATTCATAATTATCTTCTGATTCAGACAACAATTCAACAGGTTTAATTTCTATTGGAATATTCTTGTGTTCAGACTCAATTTCAACTTTTTCGGATTTTTGCTTTTTCTTCTCAATTTTTTCAATCCTGAATTTATTTACCTGCTTCAATATTTTATCTGCAATGCTTTCTTTATTTTCATCCTGAAACAGGTTTTTACGTTTTGCAAAACGTAAGCTGTCATATATAGGCAAATCATCTGTTTTCAGAACCTCTAAAAAGATTTCTTTCTCTTTGCCAATTGGTGAATCATCATTTTGTGAAAGAACCGACTCTTGATTTTGAGAATTCTCTTCTTGAATATCAGCTTGAGAGGTATCTTCCTTCACTACTGCAAAAGGTTCTTCAATCGGAGATGTTGTATTCAAAAGCTTTTCACGTCTTTCCTTTACCTGACGTAATATTTTATCGGCTATTGATTCCTTTGCGTCAGGTTTGGCTTCCTCAATAATTTCTTCCACATGCTCACTTATACTAGATAGGGATTTAGAATCTTCTATCAATTGAGGTATTGTAACCTCATCTATTTTCATATCAGGACTACTAGTTTCAGAAGAATCCTGCACTCTCGTCAACTCGATAGATGCCTGTATTTCAGCAGCTTCATGTTCCACTTCAATTTCAACTATTTGCTCTATATGCTTAATTTCATCTATGCGTTCAGGATGAATAATATTCTTCTCAATATTTTTCTTTGCTTTCTCATCAGCCATAATCTCACGTTTTGACTGTAGTTCACGTAAGATTTTATCAGCAATGGTTTCTTTTTCAGGATTTAAGAAACTCTTTCGGGCAATCACCTCTGAAATTTCAATTTTCTTTTCCGCTTCTACCACTACTTCTTTCTTTGCTTCATAATTAGCTGATGTTTCAATATGACCAAATTCACGGTCTCTAATAATCGGCTCATCTTTTGAATAAATATCTATAACAGGACTCACAATTTCAACAGATTCCTGTAGCTCCTCCTGTAAGTGTATATTCAGAACTTCCTCTTTTTCGATTGCTTCAACACAATGATCCTTTGCATCTACGTCTTTGTTTTCAAATACTACTATTTCATCCTTTGGCGTACTGTCTATTATTTCAGCAGGAACATCTTCAGCTAAATATATCGTATTATTTGTATCTTCGCAGGTATCTTCAGTTGCGTCTATTTTTTTGTTCAAGTCTTGAATATCTACATTTTCTATAAAACTCTGCTGTTCAATAATTTCAGCCAAATGTACTAAATTTGTTTCCTGTTTTTGAGGATCATCTACCATCTCTTCATTTCCCTCAAAAGTATCATTAGCAATCGGCAAGTCTTCATTGGAGATATCCGCTAAAGGGGAAGAAACATCTAATGCAGCTTTAATTACTAACTCATTGCTTACAGCTTCAAAAGATCTTTCAACATCAGATTTTGTAAAGTCAATGCTAACAGATTCATCAATAACCGGTGCATTTTTAGCTTCTGTTGCCTGTTCAAAGTTCTTCGAAAAAATTAACTGATAAAGAATCTTTCGATCTGTAATATAAGCCGAAGAAACTTTTAACTGATTATTATATTTAATGTTCTCGAGATTGTGAAGATTTTTCACAAGAAGCAGATGTGCCGTCTGAAAAAAAGGGAAAACACCAACAATTTCAGCAATTCCGGATAAACTTTCATTATCAAGTTTTGCAGGTTCATTCAGATAATATAGAAATTTTTCCTTATTCACTATAATAAAAATTACCAGTTCACAACAGCTTTATTAAACACATCATCAACAAGTTGCTTAACGATTTGCTTTATCAACTCTTTCTCAACAGAATCAAGGCTTTTTGAGCTCTCATAATCTTCATATCTGGAGAAAGATGTATCAAAATTCTGTTTTGCATTTTTTGAATTTGTAAACTTTACGCGAACAATTATTGTTAATCTATTCAAAGATGCTGTCTGATTTTGCTGTATAGCTAAAGGCTCCACTTTATAATCTCTGATTTCTCCATCAAAAGAAAGATCGCCTGTACTATTTGTTAAACTTAAATTAGTTTGCGATGAAAATTTATCTTTTAAGGCTTCGGTAAATTCCTGACTAAGTGTAGGCTGTATATTTGGTGCTCTGTTTGGAAAATACTGAATTGACACGGTTTTTATGTCAGGAGAAATAGATGCACCTGTAAAAGAATAACCTACAGAGCATGCTGAGAACAAGGCTGGTAAGAGCAAAAGTATGCACCAGAAAAAGAATAGATAATATAGTTTAATGATTAATTTCATTCAATATTTAATTAGTGTCAGCAAGAAAACGCCAATAATTTCGTTAAACAACCCACAAGCTCGCTCA
>JAVHQG010000152.1:0-3909 GCA_036171035.1 Bacteroidales bacterium | reverse complement strand
CGGCATACTGCTAGTAACAGTATGAGCGAGCTTGTGGGTTGTTTAACGAAAAAATCGGACATTATGGACAGACACTAATTAAAACAACATTTAAGTTTATCAATAAGCCAAGTTTCGAATTTCGAGTCCTATTATTGAAACAATTGCAGCATAAATAATTTTGTATAATTTTACAAAAAAAGTCTGCAAACATCTGTGATATTTGCATATAACAAAATATATTTTGTATGATTGAAAATGAAAAAATAGAATCACAATATTCAAAAATTTATTTACTAAAAGGAAAAGATTTGGCTGTTAAAAGATTCCATCCATGGATTTTTTCAGGTGCATTAAAATCAGTCAATCCTGAAATTGTTGAAGGAGATATTGTTGAGGTTTATTCTCATGGAAATGAATATTTAGCAACTGGTCATTATGCTAATGGCTCAATTGCAATACGTGTTATTTCTTTTCAACAAACTGAAATTGGTCATGATTTTTGGAGAAAAAAACTACAAGAAGCATTTGATCTCCGTATGCAGTGTGGATTTATCAATGATGCAGCAACAAATGTTTATCGACTTGTTCATGCTGAAGGAGATGGTTTGCCGGGATTGATAATTGATTTTTATAAAGATACTGCGGTTATTCAGGCGCATTCAACAGGAATGTATTTGGCACGAAATCTTATTGTTTCAATCTTGCGGGAAATATATGGAGAAAAACTTAAAGCGGTGTATGATAAAAGTGCTGAAACACTACCTGCGTCAAGCAATGCTCAAAATGGGTTCCTGTATGGCGGTGCAAATGATGATTTTGTAGTACAAGAAAATGGCTGTCGGTTTCTAATTGATTTTGTTGAGAGCCAGAAAACTGGTTTTTTTATAGATCAGCGTGAAAATAGAAAATTAATAGAATCATTTTGTAAAACTAAAAAAGTGTTGAATACATTTTGTTATACAGGTGGTTTTTCAGTTTATGCAGCTAGAGCTGGTGCATTGTTCGTACATTCTGTTGATAGTTCAAAAAGAGCCGTAGAAATGGCTGAAAAAAATATGCAGTTGAATAAATTCGATATTGATAAGAACCCTTGTTTTGTTTCAGATACACTTGAGTTCCTTAAAGATAAAAAAGACACATATGATGTTATAATCCTTGATCCACCTGCATATGCAAAACATTTTAGTGCAAAGCACAATGCGGTTCAGGGCTATAAAAGATTAAATGCTCTGGCAATGAAAAACATTATTTCCGGTGGCATTATTTTTACTTTTTCCTGTTCGCAAGTGATTGATCGCAAATTGTTTTTGGATACGATTACAGCAGCAGCCATTGAGTCAGGGCGACAGATGAGAATTTTATATCATTTGTCTCAACCGGCTGACCATCCGATAAATATTTTTCATCCTGAAGGAGAATATTTGAAAGGATTGGTGTTGCAAATTTCGTGATTATTTCTGCAAATTATTGTTAAAATAATTTCGTTCTGAAACAAAAAACCGCAATCATAATTATGATTGCGGTTTTTTGTTTGCGGCGTCCATTAATTTATGAATACCAATAATCTAAGTGATTTCTATCATTCTTCTTCTTCCTGTTCAGCAGCGTATGCTTTGAGTAATTCATTCTGAATTTCACCCGAAACTTGTGCGTATTCGGCAAATTTCATTGAATAAATAGCACGACCACCGGTAATGGAACTTAAGGCTGTTGAATATTTATTCATTTCAGCAAGGGGAACTCTGGCTGTTATTTTCTGAAATCCTTTTTCTGCACCCATTCCCTGAATAATTGCTCTTCTGCCCTGAAGGTCACTCATTACATCGCCCATATAATCGGCAGGAACAAGCACTTCAACATCGTAAATGGGTTCAAGAATTTTTGGACCTGCATTTTTAAAAGCTTTGCTAAATGCGTTACGACCTGCAAGACGGAATGAAATTTCATTTGAATCAACAGGGTGCATTTTCCCATCATAAACGGCAACTTTAATATCGCGGGCATAGCATCCTGTTAAAGGACCTGCTTCCATTTTTTCCATCACTCCTTTTAGAATTGCCGGAAGGAAACGGGCTTCAATGGATCCTCCAACAATACAGTTATAATATACTAATTTCCCACCCCAAGGCATAGTATGTTCTTCTTTTCCTCTGACCGAGATATTGATTTCTTTCCCATCAATTTTATATTGTTTTGGATCGGGTGCTCCTTCTATATACGGCTCAATTACCATATGTACTTCACCAAATTGCCCGGCACCACCTGATTGTTTTTTATGACGATAATCAGCTTGCGAAATCTTGGTAATGGTTTCTCTATACGGAATTTTTGGTGCAATAAATTCTGTGGGGATTTTATAGATATTATCAAGATGCCATTTCAAAATATTCAAATGAAATTCTCCTTGACCGGAAATAATGATTTGTTTCAGTTCTTTTGAGTATTCAACTACAATTGTTGGATCTTCTTCTTTCATCCTATTAAGAATTTCTCCCAGCTTTTCTTCTTCTCCTTCATTTGTGGTTTTTATTGCTGCTCTGTATTTAGGAGCAGGCATCTCTGTTGCAGGAAAAATAAGCGTTTCTGAAGCAGTCGTTAACGTATGTGTGGTTTTCGTCCCTTTTAATTTTACAGTCGCTCCAATATCTCCGGCTACTAACTTTGGAACTTTTACCCTGTTTTTGCCGGCAACAACTAATAACTGCGTTAAACGTTCTTTGTTACGTGTGTTGTTATTTACAAGGTCACAGCCTTCTGTTATTTCGCCAGACATTACCTTGAAATAACTTACCTCTCCAATATGTTCTTCAACGGAAGTTTTAAAGATATAAATTGCAGCACCTTTACTTGCATTGCATGCTATTTCGTTCCCTTCGGTACAAATAGCAGCAGGCATTTCATCGGGTGCTGGAAAATAATTTACAACAAACTCCATCAATCTGGAGACCCCAATATCTTTTTTAGCTGAAATACATAATGTCGGAAATAATCCACGGTTAATGATCCCCTTTTTAATCCCTATGCGAAGTTCTTCTTCTGTGAGTGTTCCGTTTTCAAAAAATTTCTCCATTAGGCTCTCATCGCTTTCGGCTGCTTTTTCAATAAGTGCGTTATAGAGTCCCTCTGCTTTGCTTTTTTCTTCGGCAGGAATGTCAAGAATTTCCTGTTTCCCTCCCGTATATTTGTACATTTTCATGGACAATATATCAATCACAGAATCAAATCCACTTCCGGTTGTAACGGGGTATTGTATAAGAACCATATTGTTGCCAAGGCTTTGCTTTAGCATTTCTACGGTTTTATCAAAATTTGCCTTTTCATGATCCAAATGATTTATTACCAAGACAACCGATTTATTGTTCTTTTCAAGATTTCGTGAATTAATTTCAGTACCTACTTCAACTCCATTTTGTGAATTTATAAGCAGAAGTGCCACATCTGTTACCCTTAGCGAAGATATCACTCCTCCAACAAAATCATCAAGCCCGGGTGCATCAATAAAGTTTATTTTATGATCGAGCCATTCCGTGTATAAAACAGTTGAGTAAATTGAAGATGTCCTTTCATGTTCAATTAGATTGTAGTCAGAGACTGTGTTTTTTGTTTCTACAGTACCTTTACGCTCAATAACGCCACCGGTAAGAAGCATAGATTCAGCAAGTGTGGTTTTACCGCTTCCGGTATTCCCTGTCAGAACGATATTTCTGATCTGATTTGTCTGATAATTTTTCATTTATTTCTATTTTGCTTATTATGATTAATAATTAAAAAAGGTTGTAAAAATAGCAAAATTTTAATATCAGCCTCATGGCAGACAATATTTTATGAACGAACATTTTTGATAACATACAATTCTCGTCAAAAGACATAAGTAGTTCTTGTAAGAAAACTCAGTGTCAGATAAGAAAATGTCAAGAATGAGGCTTT
>JAVHQG010000151.1:12922-18274 GCA_036171035.1 Bacteroidales bacterium | reverse complement strand
GTGTCATATTTTCTTTAACGGGTTTTCGGAGTGGACTCAATATTAATATATTAATGCAAAGCAATCATTACATTACCACCTTTAAAGAAGGTGGTTTTCTAAATTTGAATAAATTAGGCAGTACTGTTTTAAATAAATATTTTATATTCGATTTGCAGTGAATTTCTATGGCTATTAATTGCGTTGCGAAATCCAATGTGCAGGATCGAGTTTCATATTGTCTTTCCAGATTTCAAAATGAAGAAAAGTTTTGTTTTCGTCAGAATCATCGGTGTTCACTCTTCCTATTTTCTGTTTCGCTAAAACCCTATCGCCGGTTTTAACATTAACACTGCTTAAATTTGAATATACCGATAAATAGTTCCCATGACGTATAATGATAACATTATTGTATCCGGGAATCTGCATCACTTTACTGACCACCCCATTGAAGATAGCCCGCACACTTTCCCCTTCAGAAGTACTAATATCAATACCATTATTACGAACCATAATACCTTTCAAAACAGGATGTTCGTGTTCGCCAAAAGCACCTGTAATCAACCCTCTTTCTGTAGGCCATGGAAGTGTGCCCTTGTTGTTTCCAAAATTTGCAGAAGTAATTTTTTCATCCGGGGTCATTTCATAAACATTAGATTTTGATTTTACTTCTACCACTGTTTCCTTTTCTTCCTCAAATTTCTTTTCTTCCACAGCAAGCTTGTCTTTTTCTTTCTTTGAGAGAATCTTATTTTTCAGATTCTTTATTCTTTCAGATTTTTCTTTTCGTTCTTTTGCTCTCTTTTCCTTCTTAATAGCTTCATTTGTTTTTCGTCTCACTTCTTCTTCTGATGCAATAATATTCTCAATAGATTTCTGAAATTTTTGCGATAAAACAACCTTTTCCTCTAACCTTTTCTTTAAGTCGCTTTCTTTCAATTTCAAGGTTTCCAGCATTTCATTTTGTTCATCTTTTTCTTTTGCAAGTTGTTTTGTTTCACTTTGTTGTTCGTTCAATAATTCTTGCTTTTCGTTAATTCTCATTTGCAACTCAGTTAATTTTCGCTGTAGTTGTTTCTGATTTTTCAATATTGAGATTGCTTGTTTTCTGCGGTAACCTGAGTACTGCTGCAAATATTTTATGCGCTGGTATGCCTGATTAAAATCTTTAGCTGAAAGTATATACATCAGCCTATCATATGAACTACGATTTTTATATGCATAATAAATCATTTTTGCATAATCTTTCTTCAGCAACAACAGATCTTTTGCCAGTGCATTTATTTCTTGGGTGTTTTTATCAATTTTAACTGTAAGAATTTTAATTTCAGTGTTCACACTTAAAATAAGTTCATTCCTCAAAGAAATTTTCCTATTGAGAATAAGCAACGCATTGTAAGATTTATTTTTGTTTTTTTTGTTTTCTTTTAAAAGTTTATTTGTGTATTCAATTTCTTTCTGATTTTTCTTTTTCTTTTGCTCAAGATCTTTTTTTGATTGAGAGAAAGTGAGATCAGCAGAAAGAATCAGCAGAAAAATCAATAATAAATATTTTTGTATTCTTTGCATGTAATCACTCAATTGTTTTTGTATATTTTTCAGGAATACTAAATGGGTATTCAAGGATTTTATTGATTGTGATTTTAGTAAACTCCATATTCAAATTTATTTCATCATTAATATTTTTTATCTTACAATCAACAATTTTTGGGAACAATAAAGAATCCTCTTTTTCAAAATTTGAGTAACTTACATCCAGCGATTTCTGATTCTCAAAATCATTTATAAACATACGTGAAATCTTATAAATTTC
Organism: Bacteroidales bacterium; assembly: GCA_036171035.1. GTDB lineage: Bacteria > Bacteroidota > Bacteroidia > Bacteroidales > GWF2-35-48 > GWF2-35-48. The sequence goes on along the minus strand of JAVHQG010000151.1, from coordinate 16,482 downwards.
AGGCAAGATATGAATCTCCTGAAGGATCAGATCATTGAGTTTATTTTTCTTTAGTTTCCGATTGACCTTACGTTCTTTCAGCGATCTTATTACATATCCACTTGAGTCATCAGAAGATTTAAACCCACGTATATTCTCCTCCATTTCCGGATTTTTTGAATAAATAAAGAATTCATTTGCCAAAAGACATTGCAACATTTCATAATCAATTTCAAGACTCAACATATTACGCAAAAAGCTATAATTGCCTACGTAATATGAAGATTTCATCCTATTAATAAGTTTAATACTATCTTTTGTTATCAGCAATCTGGCAGCTTCAATTCCCAATGCAGGGACAATAGAAACCCAAATAAGTGAATCATTAATAATTCTTATTGTTCCGCCAAACGACTGCGATTCTCCTCCTTTCTGATAGTTTGCAGAAAACTTCAGGGAAAGTGTTTTAAATTGTATTTGATTCAATTGAGTCTGATCATACAATTTCACAGCCCTCATGGGTCGGATATTTGAAAATTGCAGCACTTGTTTTTTCGTTTTACAGCTACTAAAAAGCACAAGTAGGCAAATAAAAAGCAGCGAATTAATTCGTGTAGTTTGTAAACGGTGTAAAATATTTTTTATGCAGTATGTTTTAGCCAAAATGCGATGAATTATTCTATCAATTTCCCCTCACTTATTTTTTGTTCCAGAAAGTCAGACCCCTTTCCAATTTCTTTAGCCTTTTTCCACTGTTCTAGTGCTTTTTGTGTGTCTCCAAGTTTATAGATGATATCGCCATAATGTTCCACAATCACTGCACTGTGAGAGGTTCCATCGCGTAAGGCTTTTTCTAAATATTTTTTTGCTTCTTCAAATTTATTACGTTTATATAATACCCAGGCATAGGTATCCAGATATGTTGCATTATCAGGTGCAAGCTCCATAACATACGCAATCATCCGCTCTGCTTTTTCCAGACTATCACTACGCAAAGATAAATAGTAGCTATAATTATTCATAATAATCACATTTTTAGGATCGATTTTAAGCAGGTTATCAAAAGCCTGATCGGATTCGTTATATTTTTTTAAACGATAATATGCTTCACCCAAATATGTATAAAACTGTACGGTTAAAGGAATATTTTCAACCGTTTGTTCCAATCCTTTTTTTAATACATCAATGGCTTCCTGATAGTTTTTCATCTCAAAAGACGCCAAGCCATTAAACATAAATGCAGTTGGCTGATTTGGAAAAAGCTCCATTGCCTCCTTACTTTCTTCATACAATAACTTATTATTTGTAAGTTGAATTTCAAGATAAAGCAGTTGTTCCCAAATCAAGAACTTGTCTTTTTCAGTTTTAATAACGATTCGTAACTGTTCCGCTGCTTCCGCATACTTTTTGTCCTTAATTAAATAGTCTGCATAAAGCGTATGTGCCTTAGGATCATCGGCATGAACTTTTAAAAGTATTTCCAAAAGCTCATATGCTTTCCCGTTCATCGCATCATTTTTTTCAGAAACGTCAATAAAACTCATCAGCATTTTCACTTTCATATCAACATCAACATCATCGCTTTCAAATGCAAGTTTCAGCTCACTAAAAGATTTCTCTGGTTCATTTGTAACCCTGTAATAATCGGACATAGACAAATGAGCCAATCCATTATTTCCATCTATTTCCAATAATTTTTTATATGCCTCTAATGCTTTATCCCGTTGATTAATTTGAACATAACTTTCGGCTAAAATGCCATAATATCTTGGCTCTTGCGGATTTGAAACAATCAATTTTTCAATTTCAGCAATTGCATTTTTCGGATTCCCTACTTGCATCCATAAACGTTCTTTTTCGAGACATACAGGTTCAGAAACACCAAATCTTTTCTCAGCATTATCAAGCACTTTAATAGCTTCTTTTATTTTACCAATTGTTGAAAGAATAGACGATAGATTATAATAAAAATCAACTCTGTCGGGTTCCGATTTAATAAGGTTTTTATAAATTTCTGCTGATTTATTTGGCATTCCATTGCGTTGATAAAGCATGGCCAAATGCAACTGATACCACATGTTTTCATGGTCAAGGGAAGCTGCTTTAATTGAGTATTTTAATGCTGTAACCCAATCACCTTGAGATAGCACAAGGTTCGAAAGCTCAAAATATGGAGCAGCATTATTTGGATCGATTTTTATACAATTTTGATAAATCTGTATAGCATCATTAAAATTACCCAAAACCTTTTGTTTACTAGCCTCAACAAGATAATCATTAAAGGCAAACCACGATTTCTCATCAATCTCTTGTTTTTTATTATCAGAAATATTTTTAGAAGATTTACAAGAATAGAAAAACAAACCTGCAAGCATAACGAATACTAAAAAAACTGTATAGAATATGTTATTCTTCAAAATAAACTTTTATTAAATAATTTATAAGTTTTCAAAAATACTTATCGTAAACATCTTTTAAAATGCCATTGTTGTGTAGTCACCTAAATTCACTTCAATTGGCTTCTCGCAAAACCCTACATGATTCCCAATCATTGAATTTACAACATTCACGTTTTCCAGATGTGTGTTTTTCATAACAATTGTATTTTTCAGTAATGAATTTTCCACAACAGTGTTCCCACCAATAGAAACATGCGGTCCGATAATACTATTTTTCAATTTCACATTTTCTCCTATATAACAAGGTGGAATAACAATTGTATTCACAATTTGAGCTGTATCAGAAAGCAATTTTTCTGTTTTATGATGCTCTAATATCCTCTGGTTTGTACGAACCATATTATCTTTATTCCCACAATCGAGCCACTCTTCAACAGCCCCGGTTTCCATTTTGATATGTTTATTTTTCATCCGCTCCAGCGCATCTGTAAGCTGAAACTCGCCATTAACAGAAATATTATTATCAAGAAGATATTTTATCTCTTCATTCAGTTTTTCTCCATTTTTAAAATAATAAATGCCAATGATAGCAAGATCTGAAACAAATGTTTTCGGTTTTTCAATAAAGTCTGTTATTACATTGTCTGCATTGATTTTCACAACACCAAAAGAGCTGGGATTTTCTACTTTGTGCACCCATATAATTGAATCGCTCTCATCGTTCAATTTAAAATCTGCCTTAAAAAGTGTGTCTGCAAATGCCACAATTACACGACCCTGCAATGATTTCTCAGCACACCAAATAGCGTGAGCCGTTCCCAATGCTTCACGCTGATAATATATGGTTGCTTTGGCACAAAGAGATGTAGCAATATCAATCAAAGTAGCTTCAACTTCCTTACCAAAATCGCCAATAATATATGCTATCTCATCAACTTTTTCATGACAAACTTTGGAAAGATCTTCTACCAACCGCTGCACAATTGGCTTTCCGGCAATTGGAATCAAAGGCTTTGGAACAGTGAGCGTGTGTGGTCTCATCCGTTTTCCCATGCCTGCCATTGGAATAATTATCTTCATCTTTTATCTTTTAACATTATCTCATCAACACATCATCACATCATTTTTTCACCGCTAAGTCACTAAGTCGCTAAGAAACATTTAACATTCAACATCCAACAT
>JAVHQG010000151.1:0-12822 GCA_036171035.1 Bacteroidales bacterium | reverse complement strand
CATTATCAAATCTTCAAATCGACTTTTTTACTTCTTCCCTGTATGACCAAATCCACCAGCTCCTCTTTCGCTTTCGTCAAGTATTTCAACTTGTTCCCACTCAACAGTTTCGTGTTTTGCTACAATCATCTGACAGATTCTTTCACCATCTGTAACAACAAAGTCTTCAGCAGAGAGATTAACTAATATCACCCCTATTTCGCCCCTGTAATCTGCATCAATTGTACCCGGAGTATTGAGCACTGAAATTCCTTTTTTTAGTGCCAGTCCGCTTCTTGGTCGAATTTGAGCCTCATATCCTTGCGGTAATTCAACAAATAAACCAGTAGGAATTAACTTCCTTTCAAGTGATTTTAAAATTACCGGAACATCAATATTTGCACGCAAATCCATTCCTGCTGAATACAAGGTACTATATGCCGGTAGTGCATGTTTCGATTTATTTACAATTTTAACTTTCATCTTATAGAAATAAACTTGCTAAATTAATTAAATGCTCATAATTTCCAATAAAGGATTTTTCAACCGTTAAAATATTATTCCCATTTATTCTGTTAAACCGTTAGAATACGGCATTCCTTTTAGTTATGTCCATCATCTAAACTAAAATTATTTGAAAATTATTTCTTTTATTTTTAAAAAATTATATAGGTTTGCTGTAATTTTAAGGTAACAATCATTGAATAAGACGAAAAAATTCCACACATAAATAAATAAAACGCATATGACTTTTAACATTGAAATGATTAGAAAAGTTTACGGGGAATTGCCCGAAAAAATTAAAAATGTACGATCTACTGTTCGTCACCCACTCACTCTTGCTGAAAAAATCCTATACAGCCATTTGTTTGGTAACCATCAAGTTAAAGAATTCAAAAGAGGAACAGATTACGTTGACTTTGCACCAAACCGTGTTGCTATGCAGGATGCAACAGCACAGATGGCACTGCTACAGTTTATGATGGCAGGGAAGCCACAAACAGATGTTCCTACTTCCGTTCATGCAGATCATCTTATTCTGGCGAAAGTTGAAGCAGGGGTTGACCTTGCTAAAGCAAATGTTACGAACAAAGAAGTATATGATTTTTTAAGTCAGGTAAGCAATAAGTATGGGATAGATTTTTGGCAGCCGGGAGCAGGAATCATACATCAGGTTGTATTAGAGAACTATGCTTTTCCCGGTGGAATGATGATTGGTACAGATTCACACACCGTGAATGCCGGAGGGCTTGGAATGCTTGCCATTGGTGTTGGTGGTGCTGATGCTGTTGATGTTATGTCGGGCATGGCATGGGAACTTAAATTTCCAAAACTCATTGGAATCCATTTAACCGGAAAACTCAGCGGTTGGGTCTCTGCAAAAGACATCATTCTGAAGGTTGCCGGCATTCTTACAGTAAAAGGTGGCACAGGCTGTGTGGTAGAATACTTTGGCGAAGGAGCAAAGTCACTTTCATGTACAGGAAAAGCCACCATTTGTAACATGGGTGCCGAAATAGGTGCAACCTGTTCAACTTTTGGTTATGACGAATCAATGGAACGCTACTTGAAGATATCAGGCAGAGAAGATGTAGCAATCCTTGCAAATGAAATTAAAGAACACCTCACCGCCGATGCTGAAGTTTATGCAAATCCATCAAAATATTTTGATCAGGTTATTGAATTGAACCTTTCAGAGTTAGAACCGCATTTAAACGGACCATTCACACCTGATAAAGCCACTCCTATTTCAAAAATGAAAGAAGAAGCTGAAAAAAATGGGTGGCCAGTGAAAGTTGAAGTTGGCTTAATTGGATCATGCACAAATTCATCTTACGAAGACATTTCTCGTTCTGCTTCAATTGTAAAACAAGCTGCTGAAAAAAACCTAAAAGCGAAAGCTGAATTCACTATTACTCCAGGTTCAAAACAGGTTCACCACCTGATTCAACGCGATGGCTACATTGATATTTTTAGCAAAATTGGAGGGAAAGTTTTTGCAAATGCTTGTGGCCCTTGCATCGGTCAATGGGATCGCAAAGGTGCAGAAAAAGGCGAAAAGAACACAATTGTTCATTCATTCAATAGAAATTTCTCGAAACGAGCTGATGGGAATCCTAACACATATGCTTTTGTGGCTTCACCGGAACTTGTAACTGCACTTGCTATTGCCGGCGATTTAACATTCAATCCTATTACAGATACATTAACAAACGAAAAAGGAGAAAAGGTAAAATTAGATCCTCCAACAGGCTTTGAGCTTCCCCCAAAAGGCTTTGCAACAATTGATGGTGGCTGCCAAAAACCCGCAAAAGATGGAAATAAAATAGACATTGCTGTAAATCCAAAATCAGAAAGGTTACAATTGCTTGCTCCATTTGAAAAATGGGATAATAAAGACATTTTTAACTTGCCAATACTAATTAAAGCAAAAGGGAAATGCACTACAGACCATATCTCTATGGCTGGTCCATGGCTTTCTTATCGCGGACATCTTGACAATATTTCAAATAATTTACTAATTGGTGCCATAAATTGTTTCAACGAACAATCAAATAATGTACAAAATCAACTCACAAAACAGTACGGCAAAGTACCCGATACTGCAAGAGCTTACAAGGCAGCAGGTATGCGTTCAATAGTGATTGGCGACGAAAACTATGGCGAAGGCTCATCTAGAGAACACGCAGCTATGGAACCACGTCATCTTGGTGTGCGAGCAGTACTTGTAAGATCTTTTGCAAGAATCCATGAAACAAATTTAAAAAAACAAGGTATGCTTGCACTTACCTTTGCTGATAAAGCTGATTATGAAAAAATTAAAGAGAACGACAGAATTGATATTACAGGTCTAACAACTTTTGCTCCCGGTAAATCACTAACGCTTGTAATACATCACACTGACGGATCTGTTGAAAATATTTTGGCAAACCACTCATATAACGAAAATCAGATTGAATGGTTTAAAGCCGGAAGTGCACTAAACCTAATCAGAAAACTGGCAAAATAAAGAGCTATTTTAATTTCTATAAATGTTAAAAAATATCAGTATAAATCTCAAAATAGAGATTTATACTGATATTTTTTTGTTTAATTGCCAATTATTAACACAAATGCAACATGTTATTTAATTCGCTACAGTTTGCTATTTTTTTCCCACTTATAACGGCATTATATTTTATTTTACCTCATAAATTCCGATGGGCTCTGCTATTGCTTGCAAGCTGTGTATTTTATATGGCGTTCATTCCATACTACATCCTTATTCTTCTGATAACAATTATTGTTGATTACATTGCTGGAATTTACATTGAAAAAGCATCGAAAAAGCGCCGAAAGTGGTATTTGATTTTGAGTATTATTTCAAATGTAGGGTTTCTTGCATTTTTTAAATATTTTAATTTTTTTAACGCAAATTTGGCTGGTATGGCTCATTTTCTTCACTGGAACTACACTATTTCATCATTAGCAATCATACTGCCAGTAGGACTTTCGTTCCACACCTTTCAAGCCATGAGTTATACTATTGAAGTATATCGGGGCAACCAAAAGGCAGAACATCATTTTGGAATTTACTCACTTTATGTGATGTTCTATCCACAACTTGTAGCCGGACCCATTGAGCGACCACAGAATTTACTGCCTCAATTTAGAATTCATCATACTTTTGACTATAATCGGATTAGCGATGGTTTAAAGTTAATGCTTTGGGGATTTTTTAAAAAAATGGTTATTGCAGATCGACTTGCTATTTATGTAAATGAAGTATATGGGCATCCGGGTGAATATTCAGGGCTACCGGTAATTTTAGCTACATATTTTTTTGCATTTCAGATATTCTGCGATTTCTCAGGATATTCAGATATAGCAATTGGTGCGGCAAAAGTAATGGGGTTTAAACTGATGGATAACTTTAAAATGCCCTACTTTTCTAAAACCATTTCAGAATTCTGGAAACGTTGGCACATATCGCTTTCCACTTGGTTTAAAGATTATTTATACATCTCGCTTGGAGGAAACCGTGTGGCAAAATGGCGTTGGCAATTTAACCTGTTTCTTGTTTTTATAATAAGCGGATTGTGGCATGGAGCCAATTGGACATTTGTGTTGTGGGGCGCATTACATGGATTTTATCTTGTTGCAGCACTTTGGCTAAAAAACATTAAAGAAAAAACAAATCTGTTTCTTTCACTCAACAAGCATACATTTTTAAAAAAATGCCTAGATGTTTTCATCACATTTCAATTGGCAGCATTTGCTTGGATTTTCTTTAGGGCAGACAGCATAAGCAATGCAAAGACACTTATTAAAAATATGTTTTCATTTTCTGCCAATTCTTTTGATATAAATATTTTAAAAAATTCAAATGAACTGGTGTATTCTTTCGTGTTTATAATTATTTTAGAAATCGTCCATTTGCTTCAAAGAAAACAGTCAATTATTCAAATCATCAATAAAAAACCAATTGCATTGAGATGGTTGGCATTGAGTTGCTTTGTGTGGATTATCCTGTTATTCGGTCAATTCGGAAACCAACATTTCATCTATTTTCAATTTTAATGAAACAATTTTTTATTAAAATATCACTCTTCATTCTTATTCAATTCATACCTGTTGGTGTTTTACTGTCTTATCTGCAATATTGCGATTCCAAACTTCACTATTCACAAGGCAAAACAGAGTCAGCATTACTGTGCATCCCATCAAGTGCTCACGTAGATTTACTATTTATGGGTTCATCACATGCCCGAATGTTTTCAAGAAATTCTAACCATAATATGGTGGAAAAAACTCTTAAAAAAAATATAGTTAACATCGGTATTTCCGCAGCAGGACTTATTCCTGAAGAACTTTTTCTTAAATACTTTTATGCTAAAAAAAACAGTGTTCCAATAATAGTATATTTTATAGACCCCTTTGTATTTTCAACCCGGAAATGGAATCAAGATTTATATTTTCTTACTGGGGAACCCTTTAGATTTGATTTTTTATTTCAATTGCTTTTTGCCGATATTAATCTAGACGTAAAATATAACTATATCAAATCAAAATTCTCTAAGGATTGGAGGAATAAGAATGCTTCAGTTCTACCAAACACCACTGATTCATTAAAAGAAACAGACACATCAAACGTAAGGCAACGAATTGCTTCAATATTTCCTGATAAATATAAAAAAGAAACTTTTCTTGAATACAAAAAAACACTCATCCATATCTTAGAAATGGCAAAAAAAAATAATGCAAGAGTAATATTTATAATCCCTCCTTCTTTACTTGGCAAATTCCCTTTAACAGATGAATTAATGGGTATGAAACAAGAATTAAAAGAGCGATTTAATTCCGATTTATATAATTATTCAGAAACAATTGAAAGTCCTCAATATTACTATAACCACGATCACTTAAACAATGCCGGAGTTGAAATGTTTACGAAAAAATATTTACTTCCTTTGATTCAATGAAAACAGTATAAAATAATTAAAATAAAAACCCCATTAAAGTTAAACTCTAACAGGGTTTCTGATAAATATTAAAATTAAATCTGTTAATATTCCGGAGGCAGTTGCAAAACCTGTTCGTATGTAAATACAGGTCCATCTTTGCACACATACACATTGCCCACACAACAATGTCCACATTTACCAACGCCACATTTCATTCTGTTTTCAAGAGTTGTGAAAATATCCGTATTTTCAAATCCTAGTCCGGAAAGAATCGGAAGTGTAAATTTTATCATTATTGGAGGTCCACACACAATAGCAATCGTATTTTCAGCCTTTGGAGGATATTTTTTTACGATGTCTGGCACAAACCCCACCTCCCCATTCCATTCAGGCGTTTGACCCCCCGGATCAACTGCAACATACATATTTACCCTGTGATCTTTATTTTCTTTCCACTCTTTTAACTCATTTTTGTAAACCAAATCATTTACACTGCGAGCACCATAAAAAATGCTTATATCTTTAAATTTATCACGTAAATCCAAACAGTTCCAAATCACGCAACGAAGCGGAGGAAGGGCAATACCACCTGTTATAAAAACCAGATTTTTGCCATACCAGCTTTCTATTGGGAACGTGTTTCCATAAGGTCCGCGAAAGCCTACAATATCGCCCACATCGCATTTAGATAGTGCTGTTGTAACCCTTCCTGTAGCACGAAAAGTACATTCAATATATCCTTTTCTAGTTGGCGATGATGCAATGCAAAAAGTGCTTTCCCCTTCACCAAAAATAGAATATTCACCAAACTGTCCTGCAATAAAATTGAACTTTTCAGCATCATCGGGATTTGTAAATTCAAGCCGAAATGTTCTCACTTGCGGAGCTTCTTCAATAATCTGCACAACCCTCATCCTATAAGGAATATAATAATTATCGATTTTTTGATTTTGTACTTCAGTTTTTGTTTCCATTTATTAATCCTCCAAGATTGCTTTAAGATTTTCAACAATATTTAACTGAGATGGGCAAACCCTTATACAGCGACCACAGCCAACGCAACTCACAACCCCAAGATTTTCTACTGAATATGCAAATTTATGCATCAATCGCTGTCTGCGGCGCTCTACCTGATTGTGCCGAGGATTATGCCCCGAAGCATGTTTAGTAAATAATCCAAAACCACAGGAATCCCAGCATCTTAATCGAGTCCCCCCCTTTGCAGTACCTTCATCCTGAACATCGAAACAAGTACAAGTGGGACAAGCAAAAGCACATGCACCACAGCCCAAACATCCCATAGATAGCTTTGTCCACTTCGGACTATCAAATGCTGCTTTTAATTTTTCAGTTATTTGTGTACCACTTAATTTTAGTTCAACCTTTGCCAGATGTGGCGTTTTATCAACTTCAGCAGAGTCAACAAATACATCTTTGCATACGTCAATTAATTTTTGTCCTTTTTCAGTATTTACCTCAACATAAGCCTCATCATTATCTAAAAAAGTAACCGACAAATCTGTACCGACTGTACTTCCCGGGTTCAATCCAACAGATGTACAAAAGCAAAATTCATCTGCACTTTTACAGCTAAACGAAACAATAGTTGTTTTTTCACGACGTCGGTTAAAATGAAAATCTTTATTAGGTTCATTAAAAAACTGGTCAAGATATCTGAAAGCAGCAGCATCACACGGTCTAAGCCCCATGATAATCATCTCGCGTACTTCTGTTGTTATATCTTCAACAACAATTCCGTCAGGTGTATTTTTATATGTAAATAATTCCTCGCAACGTGGAAAAACATAAGCTTTTGCTGATAATTCAGTTTGCACATGAGCCAAAGACATATCTGTAAAAGAATTAATTTTACCCCATAAAATTTCATCTTTCTTTTTAATGGGACCCAATACATCGAGGTTCTTATTGGTGTGTAGCGCATCAATCCATTTAGGGAAATCGCTAACTTTTATTTTTTTAAATGTTGCCATATTTAATGTATGAAATTTTCTTTATCGTCTGGTTTATATGTATTTAGAGCATATTCTGTTTTTACTTTCATGCCTGGTTTATAATTAAATTGTTGCTCAATATCATCGTTCATCATAGATGTAAATATATGCACGGGAATGCCAACAGGACACGCTCTGGTGCATTCTCCACAACCGATACAACGACCAGCCAAGTGCATTGCGTGACTGATATGCCATTCCATATTCCCTTGCCCACCAGATGAAATTTTAATCCATTGCGGTCTGTTTTCCTCAATTGCACAACGATTGCAATAACAGAGCGGACAAGCAGCACGACAAGCGTAACATTTAATGCAGGCAGAAAGTTTATCAACCCAAAAATCCCAACGTTTATCGCGAGGCAAAGCATTTATTTTATCAATAAAATCCTTATCTTCTTTTTTTTGAGTTATTGGGTGAGTTTCAGCCCAATTTTCAAATTCCGGAACAGTTGTCAATACAGAAATATTTTCGTCAGATTCCGGAATTATTGCAGTAATTTCACTGTTTGCCAACTGATTTTCGGAAAGCAATTGAATAATTGTTTTTACTCCCCGAGTATCTGTAATAACAGCTAATTTTTTCAATGCTGCAACTTCCTGTTTATAAAGAAATTGAGCTAGATTTTGCTTACAACGTTTATCGTACACTAATTGATCAATATCCACGGAATTATCAACAAAAAATGGAATGGCTTTATTTTTAATTCCGTTTCTGAAACCTATTACAAGACTTACTTTTCCGCTTGCTAATAAATCTTTTACTACTGATTTTAATTTTTCCATTTTAAAATATTTTCTATTTTATTACATCCGAGGCATTATGTGAACTCCGTGCCTCAATGGTCTTCTGTTTTTAACTCAAAAATTAACAACTTATTCCTGACTTGGCTCACTAACGTACAATTCAGGAAATTCATCTAATAATTTTTCATAATTCCCATCAGATAATTTGAATTTTTCATAGTCAGTGTAAGGTCCCAATTTCCTGACATCGTCAACAACTTTATTAACTAAAGCTCCCCATTTTGCACCTTCAGCAGCAGACACCCATGAAAAGAATAATCTATCCAAATCAAATCCAAGGAAACCAAGCAGTGTACGGAATGTCATCCAACGTCTGCGGGCATGAAAATTCCCTGATGTATAATGGCAATCATTAGGGTGGCACCCAGAAATAATGATACCATCAAGCCTGTTATCCAATGCTTTTAAAAGGAGCATAAAATCTATCCTGCCTGTACATGGAAACCTTATTACTCTAACATTTGGAGCATATTTTATTCTGCTTGTTCCTGCTAAGTCTGCGCCTGCATACGTGCACCAATTACAGACAAAAGCTACAATTTTAGGTTCAAATTCGGCCATAGCGATTTACGATTTACAATTTATTATATTTTTTGCGACAAAGACACTAAAACACTAAGTTGCACTAATAATTATTTTGTTTAACTCGGCAAAATTGTGTTCCCGGAAAAATAGGGACATGTCTTGTTATTATTTTTCTTCTTTTTCATTTAACAATCCAAACACTTCAGCATACACCTGTTCGTTTGTATAACCCTGAATGTCTATTGATTTTGATCTACAGAAAGCAACACATGTTCCGCAACCCTGGCAAAGACCCGGGTTGACATAAGCAACTGTTTTGATGATACTGCCATCTCTACCCTTCATATCTTCGCGTTCAATAGCATGATATGGACAAACAGACTGGCAAAGGAAACATCCCATACAATTTGACAAAACAGGGGCAGGTTGTCTGTTTACCACAGCAATTAGTGGTTCCCTTGTGAGCTCATCATTTGCAAATAATGCAGCCACTTTTGATGCAGAAGCTGACGCTTGAGAAACAGTTTCAGGAATATCTTTTGCAGCCTGACATGCACCTGCAAGCATTATTCCGGCTGTATTTGTTTCAACCGGTCTTAATTTTGGATGCGCTTCTGAGAAAAATTTATGTCCATCATAACTAATATGTAATTTCTGTGCAAGAGCCTCTGCATCAGGCTTTGCGACAACAGCAGTAGCGAGTACAACCATATCCGCTACAATTTCAACAGGTTTACCATTCAAAAGTGTGTCAACACCTTTAACAATCAGTTTCCCATCTTTTTCATAAATTCTCGACACTCGACCACGAATATAATTAACCGTATCTTCTTCAATGGCACGTCTGACAAATTCATCATAATTTTTACCTGCTGAACGAATATCCATATAGAAAACATGAGCTTTTCCATGATGATTTTTGTGCATATAGAGCATGGCATGTTTAGCGGTGTACATACAACAAATCTTTGAGCAATATTCAATACCTTTTGCTTTATCGCGAGAACCGGCACATGCTATAAAAACAATGTTTTCAGGAACTTTTCCATCAGAAGGTCTAATAATTTCTCCCTGTGTCGGTCCTGATGCAGATGCAAGCCGTTCAAATTGTAAACCATCTATTACATCTTTATACTTACCATATCCATATTCGGGAAAGAAATCAGAATGTTTAATATCAAATCCTGTAGCAACAACAATGGCACCCACTTTTTCATCAATAATTTGATCTTGTTGTTCAAAATCAATAGCGTCAACACCACAGAATTTTTTACAAATTCCACATTTCCCTTCTTTTAGAAACCACGTGCAATTTGCTCTGTCAATCACAGGTTTATTGGGGATAGCCTGTGGAAATGGGACATAAATAGCAGTTCTTTTGCTTAAACCGACATTAAACTCATCTAAAATTTTCTTTTGAGGACATTTGCTCCAACACATACCACAACCTGTGCATTTATCAGGATCTACGCTCTTAGCCTTTAACCTTATTTTTGCAGTAAAATTTCCGACAAATCCGTCGATTGAATCAAGTTCTGCGTAAGTATATAGTTTAATATTCGGGTGTTGAGAAACCTCCACCATTCTGGGAGAAAGAATACATTGAGAGCAATCCAGCGTAGGAAAAGTTTCGCTCAACATCGCCATGTGCCCACCGATTGATGGTCCTTTTTCAACCATAATCACTTTATGTCCACAGTTTGCAATATCAAGAGCAGCCTGAATTCCGGCAACACCACCACCAATTACTAAAGCCGTTTTTGTTACAGGAACTTTAATTGGAAAAAGTGGAATATTTTTCTTGACTTTTTCAACAAGCACATTCACTATTTCGGCAGCTTTAAGAGTTGTGGTCTCACTTTTTTCGTGAACCCATGAGCAATGCTCACGCAAATTTGCCATTTCAACAAGATATGGATTCAGGCCGGCCGCAGCCGCAGCTTTTCTAAACGTATGCTCGTGCATACGAGGAGAACATGCCCCTACCACAATACCATCGAGTTTGTTCGCTTTTATAGCTTCAATGATTAGTTTTTGACCCGGATCGGAGCACATGTACTTATAATCAACACTATGCACGACACCAGGATAAGACGCTGCCATTGAAGCAACTTTTCCACAATCAACTGTTGCAGCAATATTTTCGCCGCAGTGGCAAATAAAAACACCTATTCTTGACATGAAGGTATATTTTATATTTAATTATTTCTTTTAAATTTTTATTAAGCTGTTAGCCAATAAGTTCGGCTTTAACAGAAACAAAATGCTTATCGAATCCCAGCTCTTTTTTATCAACGCCTAAAGCAAGTCCAATTGCTTGCGTGATATACATGATAGGAATATCTGTTGATTTTCCTAAATATTTATCAATTGCCGGACGCCGCATATCTAAATTAGAATGGCACATTGGGCAAGCAACAATAATAGCTTCTGCGCCACGGTCAACAGCATCTAAAACAATATCTCCGGACAACCTGCCAACGGTTTCCGTTCTAGATACAGATAGTCCCGCACCACAGCATTCGGTTTTATAAGCCCAATCAATTGCATCTGCACCAATTTGCTTCATGATATTATCCATTATCTGCGGATCTTCTTGTCTATCAAAATTTACAATTTTATGTGGGCGAACCATCAAGCAACCGTAGTAGCATGCAACTTTATGAGCAAAAGGCTTAATATTTGTCGCTGTTTTTAAATATTCGCCTAAATGACGTTCAACAAATTGCAGCACATTAATGATTTCAGTATCTCCTTTATATTCCATATCAAGAATTTTGGAGATTTTTTCTTTCATTTCAGGATTATTTTTCAGTTCGTGTGCCGTAACGGAAAGACGGCTATAGCAGGCAGCGCATGGAACTACAATTTCTTTCAATCCGGCTTTTTCGGCAAGAGCTAAATTTCTTGCAGGCAATGCAAGCGCAAGCTCATGATTAAGGTTATGTGCAGCCGTTGCACCACAGCAGTTCCAGTCTGGTATGGTTTCAATTTCAATACCTGCCTTTTTACAAACGAGTAATAAGGAGTCGCTATATTCACGGGATGATCCGTCTAATGAGCAACCGGGATATAAACCAATCTTCATATATTATTTTTTTAAAGTCTTTGCGAAAATGTCTTTAATATTTTTTATGCCTTTATTTTTTGTAGCGAACAGATGCAGCTTACCTTTTGCAAACATTTTTGGACCTAATTCTGCATCCTGCAACAAATTGCCTGCATGCATTTTGTAATCTATAATTAATCCTAACTCATGCAATTTCCCATTATTTTCAATGGATTTCAGAAATGCTTTATGAAATTCAACAATATTTTTTGACCCTTTAGCAACCTTACCTTGTTTAATAGACAGACCCCTTAAAAAATCCATGATTGTTGGAATATCTATTTCCATGGGACAACGACCATAACACATCTCGCAAGTGAGACAAAACCAGATAGTATTTGAGTTTAATATTTTTTCGGCTAAACCCTTATCACCAGTCTGCAACATGCGCATAACAACGCTTGGAGGGAATTCCATTTCTGTAGCCATAGGGCAGCCGGCAGAGCATTTTCCACACTGATAGCAATCTCTTGAAGAAATACCTGTTTTATCTTCTACTTCATCAGCTAATGTGCTGATTGTTTTTTCGTGATGCGACATATTATTAATTTATATGTTAAATCAATTTAAAAAAATTATCTGATACGAATAAAAAAATAACCGGAATCTGAAACATCATTATTTCAAAAGCCGGTTTCCGCAAGTTCACACAAGTGTTTGAGTAATATTAATCATGACTTAATTTTTTATATACATTAAAAATCAGAGCCAAAAGTACAATAAATCATCGTTCAAATTCAAGCGACGAAGATATTAAATAGATTACAAAACAAATCAATTTATCTATTTTTTTCGCCCCACAAAAATACGCAAACTCCATTTTATTAAATCATTATAAAAGCCTTTAAAATTAAGATATATGACACATATCAATTATTGAAAATAGTTCAAAAAACATGTTATTATACACTTTGTTTAACAACATAAAAAAATCCTTTTTAATTACT
>JAVHQG010000150.1:0-3938 GCA_036171035.1 Bacteroidales bacterium | reverse complement strand
CCACACAAACTGGCTCAAACAGCCACCGGCAGTTTGCCCTCTTCAATCTGCAATCTTTCTTCAACATCTGTGCTTGTTTGTTGTCTGTTTTATTTTTTTTAAATGCTCGTAATTGAGAAATCAATAGACCAAATATAACAATTACAACGCCAATAATTTTTCTGATTGTAATTTCTTCATTCATCACAATAAAAGAAAAAATCATCGTAAAAACAGGAATAATATTACAAAAAATTATTGATTTAATTACGCCTATTTTCTGTATGCTATACGTATAAAAAATATAAGCTATAGTTGACCCAAAAATGGCAAGCATAATAATAGATGAAATAGCACTTGTGTTGTGATTTGCTACTAAAAATCCCTCATAATCGAGAACGAAAAATAAAGGTAAAAAAAACAAGGCACCAAAAATATTCTGATATGTTATTACAGAAAAAGCATTATAATTACCTGAAACTTTTTTTAGAAAAATCGAATATCCCACTGCTGAAAATACGGCAAGGAACAAAAGTGCAATGCCCACAGGTGACTCTGCAAACGAAATATTCTTCCCTGATATAACCAATAAAATACCAACCATTGATAAGATAATTCCGACAAAATTCATCCATGTAAATTTTTCTCTAAGCACATAAAATGCTGCAATTGGTGTAAATAATGGAATAGTAGAAATAATTACAGATGCAGTTGTAGGCGATACTTTTTGTAAACCGTACGATTCTCCCAAAAAATACAAGAATGGCTGAAAAAACACAAGAAAAAGAAAATTTTTAATATCCTTTTTTTGTAATTTCTGTAGTTTCCGGATCAGCAGCAACGATATCACTAAAATGCAAGAGGAAATTATAAGCCTGATTAAAATTATAGTAACCGGTTGGTATGTCTGCAGCGCAATCTTACTCCACACAAACGAAAAACTCCAAAAAATCATTGACAATGAAAGTAGGGTGTATGTTTTAACAGAATCCTTCATTTAATCAGTTTTTAATAATCTGTCTATCACACGAAACGCAGCATCTGCCTCAAAACCTTTGCTTTGTGCAAATCTAAAAAGTTTCCCTTTTGCTGCATACGTATCTGTAATTTTCAATGTCTTATATTTCTGTGTTATTTCTTTTTCAATAAGTTGCGAATAATTTTGTTCATCTATTTCACCAAGTGCACTGTTAATAACAGATATAGAGATTTTCTTTTTTTTTAGCGTGTAGGCAATTTTTATTTTTCCCCATTTTGAAAATCTAAATTTATCATTCACAAAAGCAGACGCATAGCGCTTTTCATCAATAAATTTTTCTTTAATTAATTCATTTATCACATATTCATGATATTCTGCGGCAACCACCCAGTCTTGCAATTTTTTAAGTATATCTGCAACACATTTTTCCTGACCACTGCACAACTTCATCGCTTTGTTTAATGCCCGTGTCTTCTCGTCGAAAGCATCTTTTTGTATTTTGTTACATTTATCTTCCACCACAAATTATTCTGTTTTTTCCATTAATGTCTTTTTTTAACACAACATCTTTAAAGCCTCTTGAGACCAATAATTGCTGCATTTCGTTTCCAAGATTTTCATTTATCTCGAAATACAATCTGCCATTTTCATTAAGATATTGTTTTGCAAATGTTAAAATTGCCTCATAATATAAAAACGGGTTTTCGTCACTCACAAATAAAGCTCCCGATGGCTCATAATTCAGCACATTCGGCTGCATCAATGCTTTTTCACTTTCTCGCACGTATGGAGGATTACTCACAATAATATCATATTTACAATCAAAAGAATATGATTCCAATTTTAAAATATCTGCATTGCGAAAACGAATCATCGCATTATTTGTAAACGCATTCTCTTCTGCTAGTTTTAATATTTTATCTGAAATATCGATGGCATCGACCTTTGAACGAAAAATATTTTTATTCAATGCAATAGCAATACATCCGCTTCCCGTTCCAATATCAATAATGTTTACCAGCTTGTTTCCTGTTTCCTTGATTATCAAATCTACCAATTCTTCAGTTTCCTGCCGGGGTATTAAAACGTCTGGTGTAAGCTGCAGTGGAAGCCCATAGAATTGCGTTTTCCCAAAGATATATTGAATAGGAACATGTGATTTCAATTTTGCTGTGATTTCAAGAATCTTTTCCAATTGTTCGTCTGTTATTTCTTTTTCGGCTTTTGAATACAGCTCAACTTTTGAGAGATTCAACACTTCTTCAAAAACAATATTTACCAAACTCTGAATCTCATACTGAGAAGCTATTCCGGCAAGTTCACTTTTAACAAGATTTACCGTATTCTTTATGGTATTCCGGGAATTATTCATTTATTTTGAACATATTAAAATAACAAATTATTACTTTTTCAAAATTACATTTTTTAATGGAAAAGGAAAACCTTCATCAAAAATTCATGCAACGCTGCTTGCAACTAGCCCGTAACGGTCTTGGAAGCGTATCGCCAAATCCTTTGGTAGGTTGTGTGATTGTGCATAATGGATTAATTATCGGAGAAGGTTACCATAGAAAATTCGGAGAAGCACATGCTGAAGTAAATGCAATTGCTGTGGTGAAAAATAAATCTTTGCTCGAAAAAGCCACACTATACGTAAACCTTGAACCATGTTCTCATTTTGGAAAGACACCGCCCTGCTGCGATTTAATTATAAAACACAAAATTCCGCATGTTGTAATTGGCTGCATTGATTCATTCGCAAAAGTAGCCGGCAATGGCATAAAAGCCTTGCAAAATGCAGAATGCAATGTTGAAGTCGGAATTTTAGAAGCCGAGTGCAGAGAAATAAACAAACGATTTTTTACTTTCCACGAAAAAAAACGACCCTACATAATTTTAAAATGGGCACAGACTCTTGATGGATTCATTGATATCAATCGAAAAAAAAATGCACCCGTTCAACCTACATGGATAACAAACAGTGCATGTAAAATTCTTGTACACAAATGGCGATCAGAAGAAGATGCGTTTATGGCAGGTACCAACACGGTTGTGAAAGATAATCCACAGCTTACAACACGCGAGTGGTCCGGGAGAAATCCTATACGTATAATTCCTGATCGTACATTACGTATTCCAAAAGATTATTTTATTTACGACCAATCTGCCAAAACCATTATTTTTACTGAGGAAGAAGCTGTTTCAAGAGATTGCGTTGAATATATAAAAATTAAATTTTCATCTGATTCTTTGCAAACTATGTTGCACGAAATTTTCTCACGAAACATTCAATCGGTGGTAGTTGAAGGAGGGGCAAAACTGCTAAACAGCTTTATCAAGAATAGCCTATGGGACGAGGCTCGTGTTTTCTACGGAAACAAACATTTTATTGAAGGAATATCGGCTCCTAAAATAAAGGGGAAAATCATTGAAAAAACTATGATTGGTGATGCACAATTGTTAATTTTTAAAAATAAATAACAAGAAGATTCTGCAGACTCTCGTTACAAACGAGCAACAGCGAGAGCATTATCGCCAAAATTGCTCAATTTGCTCCATCAGAACAACACCTTTGTAGTTCCATAAATTTGTTTGTTTTTCAGCTCCGTAGGAGCAAAACATCATTCAAACCAATCAAATAAACGTATTGAATATAAATTTGGGTATAGGTGTTTGCCATAATAATGTTTTTCACAAATTTATGGTTTTATTTTAATTGTACGACACCTACGGCGCCGGATTATGGCGGTGCGTATGTTTTCTACAAAGGTGTCGAGCCTACGGCTCTATTCTATAACCAGCTTCTCCACCTTTACTGTTTTGCCAGCCAAAACCAAACTGCACAAATACGCTCCTTTTGCCCAGCCTTTGGTGTTTATTTCGGTCTTGCTGTTGGTTTCTTTTATTTGGTAGGTTTTAATTGGCTTTCCGTGTTGGTCTGTGATGCGGAGTTCGGTGTTGTTGTTGCTTACGTTGCCCC
>JAVHQG010000149.1:0-3944 GCA_036171035.1 Bacteroidales bacterium | reverse complement strand
ATTAAACATAAACCTTTTCTGACAAATATTTTACAGTATTATCCAAATTTGTGAAATTTTTTATATCTTCATCAGGAATATTTATTTTCAAATTTCGTTCAAATTGGTTTGTCAAATATAAAATTTCCAATGAATCCAAACCTAATTCATCCTTAAAATCTTTTCCTGATAGAATATCTACACGTCGAAGACCAGTTTTACGAAGCGTTCGATAAACAATCCATGATATTTGATTCATAATTCGTTTTATTAAATTTAGTAATAAAATTTTTAACAATATTGAAAAACATAGTGAATTTGAAATAGTAATGTAACATCAATCACTTTGTTATCAATAGAATAATTTTTAATTCAACAACTTTAATATTTAATGTACACACGTGTTATATTACACCCTTATTTAACCATTGAATTTTTCAAGAGCTAATTTCCGTCATTTTTTTTAATAAAATTTAAAAAAAGTATTATTTTTACCACCTGATATACAAAACAATATTCATATGAGAATGTTCAAATACTTGTTATTATTGGCAATTGCTGCGTTTCTCTCCGGAAGCGTTTTAGCCCAAAAAGATTTTGAAAGAGGAGAAGATGCCTTCAAGATAAATGAATACTATAAAGCCATTGACTTTTATAAAAAGGCTTTTTTGAAGAATGCTGATAACAGACCAAAACAAGCAGAAATTACATTCAAAATTGCGGAATGTTACAGAAAATTGAACTTATCACCTGAAGCTGAATTATGGTATAAAAAAGCAATTATGGTTAAATATCCTGATCCTGTAACTGTTTTGTATTATGGGGATATGCTTAAAATGAACGCTAAGTATGATGATGCAATGGTGGAATATAAAAAATATCAAGGACTTGTTCCCGATGATCCTAGAGGTAAAATAGGAGTAGAGTCAACTGAACTTGTTCAAAAATGGAAAGACAAGCCCACACGATACGAAGTAGAGGATATGGCTTTTTTTAATTCGAAAGATGCAGATTACACGCCTGTTTTTGCAAAAAAAGATTATAAAGAAGTTTATTTTACGTCCACTAGAGAAGGAACTTCAGGAGCTAACTTTAATTACGTTTCAGGACAAAATTTCGCAGACATTTTTTCAACTAGTACCGACAGAAAAGGTGTGTGGAGTGTGCCTGTTCCTATTCAGGGTGGTGTCAATTCTGCAGACGATGAAGGTGTTTGCTCAATGACGCCAAAGGGGAGTTACCTTTATTTTACTCGTTGCAAAGTATTGAAGAAAGAAGATCTTGCCTGCAAAATTTATGAAGTAACAAAAAAAGGAGTTGTGTGGGGAGAACCAGAAGAATTAAAACTTGGATCAGATAGTTTTTCATATGGGCATCCTGCTGTTTCGCCTGATGAGTTAACACTTTACTTTGCTTCCAATATGCCGGGTGGGTACGGTGGAAATGATCTTTGGATGGTGAAAAAAGAAAAAAAAGGCGGAGCTTGGAGCAAAGCAATTAATTTAGGTGCCGAAATTAACACCTCTGGTAACGAGGTATTTCCCTATGTTAGAGAAAATGGGATATTATATTATTCAACTGATTATCTGCCGGGAATGGGTGGTCTTGATATTTTTAAAGCTGTTCAGGATAAAAAAACTGGTGGATGGAAAATTGACAATATGCGCTCTCCCATAAATTCAGAAAGCGATGATTTTAGCATCTGCTTTGAAGGAAATCAGGAAAAAGGCTATTTAACTTCTAAAAGAAAAGGAGGAAAAGGACAAGAAGATATTTGGAAATTTTATCTCCCTGCTATTGAATTCACACTTACAGGTATTGTAAAAGATGAAAAAACAGAGCAAATTGTAACTGGTGCCGTGGTAAAACTTGCAGGTTCAGATGGCTCGGCTATTGAAACGAAAACAGAGGCCGACGGTTCATTCAAATTTAAACTGAATCCCTTAACAGATTATATGGTGGAATCATCGAAAGATAACTATTTTAAGGGAAAAGGGAAAGAAACAACAAAAGGTCACGAAGACAGCAAAGAGTTTAAAATGGAAATTTATATGAAGCCCATTATTAAAACTGAATCAATTGAATTACCTAATATTTTCTATGATTTTGCAAAAGCAACATTGCGCCCCGAATCTATGGTCTCTTTGGATAAATTAGTTGAGACATTAAAAGATAATCCAACTATCACCATTGAGTTGGCTGCAAATACTGATTTCCGTGGAAAAGCAGAAACAAACTTAAAGTTGTCACAAGCAAGGGCTCAGGCTGTTGTGGATTACCTTATTTCAAAAGGAATCGAAGCCGAGCGAATGACTGCAATTGGAAATGGAAAAGATAAACCAAAATCTGTAGATAAAAAAATGGCTGATAAATACCCAGGATTCATGAGAGAAGGAGATGTTTTGAATGAAGAATTTATTAAGGCATTGTCAACTGTAGAAGAACAAGAAGTTGCACATCAGGCAAACAGACGTACCGAATTTAGAGTTCTTGCAACAGATTTTCAACCAAAGCCAAAGAGTCAGGTTCCGGAAGAAACTGAGCCAAAAACGGAGTAGCTTTTTTACAATAAAAGGAAGCGTTCTGGTAATATTATCAGTGCGCTTTCTTTATTTTATATAGATACATGTCAATAGAAGAAAGATATAATTTAAGAGGTGTTTCTGCATCAAAACAGGATGTTCACAATGCAATAAAAAATATTGACAAAGGACTTTATCCTAAAGCTTTTTGCAAAATCATTTTAGATGTTCTTGGGAACGATGAAACCTACTGCAATATTATGCACGCTGATGGTGCCGGAACAAAATCTTCACTCGCTTACATCTATTGGAAAGAAACTGGTGATATTTCAGTATGGAAAGGCATTGCTCAAGATGCAATTGTAATGAATATTGATGACCTGCTTTGTGTGGGAGCAACTGATAACATACTTCTTTCATCAGCAATTGGACGAAACAAAAATCTTGTATCAGGTGAAGTTATTTCTGCTATTATAAACGGAACCGAAGAAATAATTAAAGAGCTTAATGAATACAATATTAATTTGATCAGCACTGGTGGAGAAACTGCAGATGTTGGCGATTTAGTTCGAACAATTATTGTTGATTCTACCGTTTGTTGCAGGATGAAACGATCTGATGTTATTTCAAATGATAATATTTGTGATGGTGATGTGATTATTGGACTAGCTTCGTATGGACAAGCAAGCTATGAACAAACCTATAACAGTGGAATTGGAAGCAATGGTCTTACATCTGCCCGGCATGATATGTTTTCAAAAGAGGTTGCTTTAAAATATGCAGAAAGCTATGATACGTCTATTCCTGCAAATGTTGTATATACAGGGCAATTTAATCTCACTAATATTGAAAAAGAAACAGGTTTGACATATGGGAAATTGGTTTTATCACCAACTCGTACTTATGCTCCTGTAATAAAAAAAGTGTTGGAAAAACATCGAAAAAAAGTTCATGGAATGGTTCATTGCTCTGGAGGAGGACAAACAAAAGTAATGCACTTTGTTGAAAATATGCACATAATTAAAAATTCCATGTTTCCAGTTCCTCCAGTATTTAGAATCATTCAGCAACAATCGCAAACATCGTGGCAAGAAATGTATAAAGTGTTTAATATGGGGCATCGGTTTGAGATATATACAAAGCCTGAGTTTGCTGATGACATTATTGAAATAGTGAAATCTTTTAAAATAGATGCAAAAGTTATAGGTTTTTGCAAAAAAACAGATAAAAAGCAACTAACCATACATAGTAATTTCGGAGAGTTTGTGTATGAATAAATGTAGTGTGAAACGATGTTGAGGTGATGAGAGCCGTCGAAACAATTGACATCGAACAACGCTAAAGTATATATATTAAACGAAGTAAAAGCACTCAGTGTGCAAAAGTCGTAAATAGTGTCAGCAAGAAAACGCCAATAATTTCGTTACTCTAGTTTTGAAAACA
>JAVHQG010000148.1:0-3979 GCA_036171035.1 Bacteroidales bacterium | reverse complement strand
AAAATGAAGTGAGAAATGTTAGTAAATAATAAGTATCAAGTATGAAATTAATTCATAGTAGATTATGTCTTTAGAATATAATTGCAGATTACAGAGGGCAAACTGCCGGTGGCTGTTTGAGCCAGTTTGTGCGGATGCTCGATTGCAGATATGCGAGGTTTCTTAATCTTAAATCGAATATCGTTAATCTTAATATTCAGCGCTTCGCAGTCGTTAATCAAAAGTTCGTATATTAATGTTCAGCTCGGAGTTTATCCTGACAAAGGAAGGGCAGTCATACACATTCCTAAGTATTTCTGTATTCAGATGCCTAACGCTTGCTACATTCAACAGAAATTGTTAGGTTTGCAAAAATAATTATTATGATCAGAATCTCGTTTATTATTATCTTCAGTATATCTTTTTTTGCTCTTGAGGCTCAAAATGCTACTGATCTTCCCGGATGGGTAACAGATATACCAAAATCAAATGCAAAAAAGATTTATACGCTCGGTATCTCTGATACTAAAATGGAAGAGGGCGATGCTTATCGCCTTGCTTTTTTGAGAGCAAAAGCAATGCTGACACTTTTTCATAATTCCCAAATTAAACAGGTCGCTGATTTATACGAAAGCCAAAAAGAGCAAGGTGCAGAATTAAATGCACAAACACTTGATAAATTATCAAAGTTCTATTCAAAATATGTTGTTGATTCTGCTCAAATAGAAGTATTAAAACAAATTTATACAGAAGATCAGGAAGTTATTTTGTTGGTGAGAGAGATTGTTCCATCAATAGATACTGCTAAATGCAAGGATACAATTATTGTTGAAGGTAGTTCTTATATGAATGAGTATAAAATTGACGAGTCTTCAAAATTAGTAAAATCATTTGAATTAGGAGTACTTGAGATAACGTGCAAAACAAAAGATTCATTAAAATTATTCTATGAATGTGCTGATGAAAATAATGTGGATTTTACAATTAAATCTACATTTATGGATTCAATTTTTACCTCATTTTCAACAATGCATGAATATAAAAATACAACCTCTAATGAGATAAATTCTACAGAGTATTTGGGATCATCAAATTTGAAAAAGGGTTTATGGAAAGCATACATTGATGCTGTTTTGCAGAATATGATTTCACTTACAAATATTATGGCATCAAAAACAAAGAATGCTAGTGATGCGTATAAAAATGATGGAAACACTGAGTCCATATCAAAAGATGAACACTTGTTTCGTAATATTTCGAGTAATCAACTTTCTCTTGTCCTTCGTGGAATAGAGATTAGCAAAAACACGCTATGGGTCAAGATGACTGCTGTCTCGTTTGTTAAAAGTGAATTGCAGCAAAAAACAGAAAAAATTTTGGATCTGTTAAAAAAGCCTCTAGATAAACTAAAGTAACATACATCTCGCATTCATGGTATCTCTCAGTAATATTTCGCTTTCTTTTGGTGGATTTTCTTTGTTCCATAATGTATCATTTCTAATTAATCCTGTTGAAAAAGTTGGACTTGTTGGAAAAAATGGAGCAGGAAAAACTACAATTCTGAAAGTTATACTTGGCGAAATTTCTCCGTCTGAAGGTATTGTTAGTAAACCTTCCGACATTAAAATTGGATATTTACCACAGCATCTAAATTATACCGATAGCCTTTCTGTTATTGATGATGCACTTACAGCATTTAGTGAAATCAATGAGCTTTCTGCAAAAATTGAAAGCCTTCATGAAATTATTAAGAATAGTAATGATTTTCATTCGGATGATTATCTGAAATTTATTCAACAGCATACGGAAGCAACAGAAAGGTATCATCTTTTGGGTGGTGTAAACATTCGAGCTGAAGCAGAACGAACATTGCTGGGTCTTGGTTTTTTACATCGTGATTTTAATCGCCTTACATCTGAATTTAGCGGAGGGTGGCGAATGAGGATTGAACTGGCAAAAGTGTTGTTGCGAAAACCTGATATTTTTCTTTTTGATGAGCCCACCAATCACCTTGATATTGAATCAATACAATGGTTTGAGGATTTTCTGGCATCATATAAAGGAGCTGCATTGGTGATTTCTCACGATAAAGCTTTTTTGGATAATGTTACAACCCGGACAATTGAAATTTCTCTTGGAAAAGTGTATGATTTTCGTGTACCATATTCAAAATATGTTGTACTTCGGAAGGAACAGCGCGAACAGCAGATGGCCACTTATCTGAATCAACAAAAAATGATCGAAGAAACAGAAAAATTTATAGATCGTTTTAGATATAAAGCATCAAAGGCAGTGCAGGTACAATCGCGTGTGAAGCAATTAGCGAAAGTTGAACGAATTGAGGTAGAAGAAGAAGATAAGTCGGCTATGCACTTTCGTTTTCCACCTGCTCCTAGATCGGGCGCGATTGCACTTGAGATCGAAAACATGAGCAAACGCTATGGATCGAAACTTATTTTAGAAAATATTGGAATTATTGTTGACCGAGGTGAGAAAATTGCTTTTGTTGGGAAGAATGGCGAAGGAAAATCTACAATGTTAAAAGTCATTACAGGGGAAACTGATTATGAAGGAACAGTTAAAATCGGATACAACATAAAGCTTGGCTATTATGCACAAAATCAACCAGACTTGCTAGATATGAACAAAACAGTGCTGGAAACAATTGATGACATAGCTGTTGGAGATATTCGAACAAAAATTCGTGATATTCTTGGTTCGTTTCTGTTTAGTGGTGAGGATTGCGATAAAAAAGTTAAAGTGCTTTCAGGAGGCGAAAGAAGTCGCCTCTCGCTTGCGAAAATGTTGTTGGAGCCTGTGAATCTGTTGATTCTTGATGAACCAACAAACCACCTTGACATGAAATCAAAAGACATACTGAAAAATGCTTTGATCCGTTATGATGGGACACTCTTACTCGTTTCGCATGATAGAGATTTTCTAGATGGACTGGTAACCAAAGTCTTTGAATTTTCAGAAAAAAATATTAGGCAACATATAGGTGGAATTTTTGAATTTCTTAGAAAAAAGAAAATATCAACGTTAAAAGATCTGGAAATTAAACAGCAAGCTCAAAAAGAAGTAGTAGAAGAAAAAATGTCTCAAAGCAAAGCAATGTACATTGAGAAAAAAGAGCAAGAAAAAGAAATAAGAAAGATCAAGAATCAAATTGCAAAAACAGAGAGTGAAATTAGTGTGCTTGAAACTGAAATAACTAAACTTGGGAACATGCTTGCCGGCTCCGAAATCATTAATGAAGATGGTGATTACAACACGATTTATATCAACTATGAAAATCTTAAAAAAGAAGTTGAGAAAAAAATGAAAATATGGGAAGAATTACACTGCCAACTTGAAATTTTGCAGCACTAGTTTAATGCAACGACAACTAAATATTATACATGGGGATCTTGTCACAAAGCGTACACAATTAGTCCCACTTTCCGAGGAACATCTTGAAGATATTTATCGAATTTATTCTGATTACGATGTGATTCAATACACAGATAATAATCTTCATTTTAGTAAAGAGGATACTCAAAAATATATAGAAAATATTAAGCTAAATAATGCTTCAGGGAATTCGTTATTTTGGGTTATTAGGCTTCATGATATTAATAAAATAATTGGAACAGTTTCTTTATATCACATAGACGGAAAACATTATTTTGCATCGGTTGGATGTTTGCTTGAAAGGGCGTTTTGGCGACAGGGGCTAATGTTTGAGGTATTGAGGAAAATTATTCAACATGCATTTGAGGTAAATTTATTAAATCGTATTGAGGCGCAGATATATGTTGGGCATGAAGCATCTGTAAACCTTTTTGAAAAGCTTAAGTTTACCAAAGAAGCTATTCTTCGTGAAAATTTTCAAATAGAATGGAAGCTTGAGGATTCGTATATGTATTCTTTGCTTCAGCGTGATTATTTGAAAATAAAATTGTATAGTTAGTGTCAGCAAGAAAACGCCAATAATTTCGTTAAACAACCCACAAGCTCG
>JAVHQG010000147.1:0-3985 GCA_036171035.1 Bacteroidales bacterium | reverse complement strand
TAATTATTTGAAAATAAAATTTATTCATAATTTTTTTTTTTTAAATTTGCCCACTTAAGCAGATGAATAATATTGCGATATAATTTCATTGCATTAACTTGCATAGTCATCCTACTTATTAAGTTTAGAATATTAATAAAAATTAAAATTAAGAAAACATGGCTTATCTATTCACATCAGAATCAGTATCAGAAGGACATCCGGATAAAGTTGCTGATCAGATTTCAGATGCGTTACTTGACGCATTTTTAAAACAAGATCCGGAATCTAAAGTTGCTTGCGAAACACTTGTTACAACAGGGCTGGTTGTATTAAGTGGCGAGGTAAAAACAACAGCATATGTTGATGTACAACAAATAGCACGTAAAGTAATTAAAAAAATTGGTTACACGAAAGCCGAATATATGTTCGATGCCGATTCCTGCGGTGTGATCTCATCGATACATGAACAATCACCCGATATAAATCAAGGTGTTGTTAGAAAAAAAGATGAAGATCAAGGTGCTGGTGACCAAGGAATGATGTTTGGATATGCATCACGGGAAACTGACAACTATATGCCAATCTCACTTGATTTGTCACATACTCTTTTGCTTGAACTTGCTGCAATACGTAAAGAAGGAAAAGTAATGAAATATTTACGCCCTGATGCAAAATCGCAAGTTACCATTGAATACGATAACAACAACAAACTAAAAAGGGTTCATACCATTGTTATCTCAACTCAACATGATGACTTTGATTCGGAAAAAGTAATGCTTGCCAAAATAAAAAAAGACGTACAGGATATTTTGATTCCACGTGTTATTAAAAAACTTCCTAAAAGAGTTCAAACATTATTTGATAATAAATTTATTCTCCATGTAAATCCTACAGGAAAATTTGTTATTGGAGGACCACACGGCGATACAGGTCTTACAGGAAGAAAAATTATTGTTGACACCTACGGAGGGAAAGGTGCCCATGGAGGTGGTGCTTTCTCGGGAAAAGATTCTTCAAAAGTTGATCGCTCTGCTGCTTATGCTGCTCGTCACGTTGCAAAAAATATGGTTGCAGCAGGACTAGCTGACGAAGTTTTGGTACAAGTTGCTTATGCCATTGGCGTTGCAAAACCTGTAGGATTTTATGTTAATACATATAATACAGCTAAAGTAAAATTATCCGATAGCGAAATAGCAGAGAAAATTGACAAAATTTTTGATATGAGACCTTATGCTATTGTTGATCGTTTTGGCCTTAAAAATCCAATTTTTCAAGAAACATCCGCATATGGTCACATGGGACGAAAATACGAAAAGAAAAAAATTGAAGTGTTCTATGGTGGGAAAAAACAAACAAAAGAAGTCGATTTCTTTGCTTGGGAAAAGCTTGATTACGTCGATGTTTTGAAAAAAGAATTCAAAATTAAATAGTGTTCGTCCATAAAGCCGGTGTTCCGTTCAGAATTTAGCGAAGCGATCTCATGAACACATAAAAAATAAAATATTAGTGAATAATGTTCGAGAGCAAGGCTTTCGATGTCGTGAAAATCAGGAGTGTACTTGTGTACATGACTGATTTGAAAGACGAGAGTAACGCAGCTATCGGACATTATGGACAAACACTAAATAGCTTTTATTATTTTAATTTATCAGTATCTGGAATAATATTAAATGTTATTCCGATACTTTGCTTTATTCTTATCCTTATGAAATAGCCAAGAGATAAATAAAATCACAACAACCAAATAGAATAAAAATAAATTGTGAACAACTGATTATCTCATGGTATATTCCGGCTGACCATAAAAAAAATTAAAAAATAAACATATGAAAAAAAAAGCACTTATTACTGGAATCACTGGGCAGGATGGCTCATATCTTGCCGAACTTTTACTTGATAAAGGATATGAAGTCCACGGAATTATTAGACGTGCCTCATCGTTTAATACTGGTCGTATAGATCATCTTTACAATGACACACACAATAAAAATTTAAGTTTTTTTCTGCACTATGGAGACCTTACAGACTCTAGCAATCTCAATAGAATTCTCGAAAAAATTCAACCTGAAGAAATTTATAATCTGGCAGCACAAAGTCATGTAAAAGTTTCTTTTGAAATACCTGAATACACCGCACAAGTTGATGCTTTGGGTACTTTACGATTTCTCGATGCCATCAAAGAAACAGGTATAAAAACAAAATTTTATCAAGCCTCAACTAGCGAGTTGTTTGGTAAAGTGCAAGAAATACCACAAAAAGAAACCACTCCATTTTATCCTCGAAGTCCTTACGCTGTTGCAAAAATTTATGGCTACTGGATCATTATTAATTATAGGGAAGCATATAATATATTTGCAAGCAATGGGATTCTTTTCAATCATGAATCACCACGTAGAGGGGAAACATTTGTTACCAGAAAAATAACAAGAGCAGCTGCCAAAATTAAACTTGGTCTGCAAGATAAATTATTTCTTGGTAACCTGAATGCAAAGCGTGACTGGGGCTTTGCTCCTGAGTATGTAGAAGGAATGTGGCGCATCCTGCAGCATAATATACCCGATGACTTTGTGCTTGCAACTAATGAAACCCACACAGTTCGCGAATTTGTTGATTACACATTCAAAGAACTTGATTTAGAGTTAGAATGGCAGGGAAAAGAAGAAAACGAAAAAGGTATTTGCAAAAAGACAGGCAAAGTTTGTGTTGAGGTGGATCCATCATACTACCGTCCTACAGAAGTAGATATTCTTATCGGCGATTATTCCAAAGCAAAAAACATTCTTGGATGGGAACCTAAAACTAAATTTGAAGACCTGGTTAAAATAATGGCAAAAGCCGATTTGGAGAAAGTAAAAAAACGTGGATACTAAATGAATAAAACAGATAAAATATATATTGCCGGTCACACTGGAATGGTTGGCTCTGCTATAAGAAGAAATTTAGAAGCTAAAGGCTACAACAATATCATTTATCGGAACTTTATAGATCTTGATCTTACTGATCAAAACGCAGTAAAAGATTTCTTTAAAAAAGAAAAACCGGAATATGTCTTTCTGGCAGCAGCAAAAGTTGGCGGCATTATTTCAAATAATACTTATAGGGCTGAGTTTATCTATGAAAATTTACAAATACAAAATAATATTATCCACTTTAGCTACTTAAATCATGTAAAGAAACTTTTGTTTCTTGGCAGCAGTTGCATCTATCCTAAAAATGCACCACAACCCATGAAAGAAAACAGTCTTCTTACCAGCGAGCTTGAATATACAAACGAACCATATGCAATAGCTAAAATTGCCGGTGTTAGAATGTGCGAAAGCTATAATTTACAATATAACACAAATTTTATTTCCGTGATGCCAACAAATTTATATGGTTATTTCGATAACTATAATCTGGAAACATCACACGTTTTACCCGCATTAATGCGCAAGATGCACCTTGGGAAATGCTTATACAACAACGATTGGGAAAATATCAGAAAAGATTTTTATGCAAGACCCGTTGAAGGAATTAACGGCAGTGCAGATAAATCTAATATTTTACAAATTCTTGCAAAATTTGGCATAACAGAAAAACCCCATGTTTCAATTTCACTTTGGGGTACAGGCAGTGCAAGGCGTGAATTTCTTCATGCTGACGAAGCTGCTGACGCATGTGTGTTTTTAATGGAAAACATAGATTACACTGACCTTGTAAAGCTTCAGGGATATCCTGAAAATAAGCAAATCAGAAATATTCACACAAATATCGGTTCAGGTAAAGATAATACCATTAAAGAACTTTCTGAACTTATACAAACAGTTGTTCAATATAAAGGCGAAATCAAGTGGGATCAATCAAAGCCTGATGGAACAATGCTTAAACTACTCGATACCTCTAAAATTAATCAGCTAGGTTGGCATAGCCACATTTCTTTGCGTGAGGGCATTGAAAAAATATATGCACATTACTGTACTTAATTTTATTTTTTAACTATTTCAAATATTTATTTTATCTTTGT
>JAVHQG010000146.1:0-18491 GCA_036171035.1 Bacteroidales bacterium | reverse complement strand
TGTTTTCAAAACCAGAGTAACGAAATTATTGGCGTTTTCTTGCTGACACTATTTAGATAAGAGTTGTGGCCTATATTTCAAGAACTTGTTTGACTATTTTTTTGTATAACACTAAAAAAACACTCGTTTATTTTGAATATATCTAAAATTTGTACAATTTCGTTACCTCAATTTTTTCATAAATGTATTAAATAACAAGCTCATTTTCAGATTTCTAATTTAATTTTAAAGTAAAACAATATGGCAGAAGAAAAAAAATTTGTTCCTTTTGTATCGGCTGAGTCAAACATGGCAGAATTTACTGTTCGTGCTTTATTGATTGGGCTAGTGATGTCAGTTGTACTGGGTGCAGCTAATGCCTATCTTGGTTTGAAAGCTGGGATGACAATTGCGGCAACTTATCCTGCTGCTGTTATCGGTATGGCAATTTTAAAAATATTTAAAGGAAGTATTCTTGAAGAAAATTTTGCACGTACGGTTGGTTCAATTGGCGAATCAGTAGCGGCCGGGGCAATCTTTACCCTTCCTGCTTTTTTCGTTGCAGGTATTTGGACTGATTTTTTTACACCAGCACATTATATCACAGCATCATTAATACTTGTAAGTGGTGGCGTTTTGGGAATCATGTTTGTTGCTTTGCTTCGCAGGGTAATGGTTGAAGACAAAGACCTCCCATTTCCGGAATCTGTTGCTGCTGCTGAAATTCACAAAGCTGGTCGCTCCGGTGGCGGTGGATCTAAATTTTTATTTGGAGCTATGGCTGGCGGTGCATTGATTGAAATTCTAAAAAAACTTAGTTTATTCCCCGGCACATGGGAAAAATTTATTGCCTTTTCCAAATCATCAATAGGTCTTGGAAAAGCTGGTGCTGCAACTGCAAAAGGTGGTATTCTATTAAGCTCCCCCGGTATAAGCCCCGCATATATGGGCGTAGGTTACATCATCGGACCAAAACTTGGTGCATTGAACTTCAGTGGAGGATTAATCGCATGGGGATTACTTGTTCCAATTATCACCTATTTTCTTGCTCCTTCAATTATTGCCGACACAGCAACAGAAGGTGATTGGACAATCTTATCTGTAGCAGTTTGGAAAAATATTGTCCGACCGATTGCTATTGGAGGAATGCTTGTAGGTGCTTGTTTCACTCTATTTAAAATGAGAAAAAGCTTGATTGCCGGCATTGCCCGTTCTGTTAGCGATGTAAAAAAAGCTGCTTCAGGCTCTAATGTAGAGACCAAACGTACGGATAAAGATATAAAATTCACAGTTGTTATCATTGGTATCCTTAGCGTTGCAGTAGCCACATTTTTTATCACAAAATTCATCTTTAACACCTCATTTCTGGTAGCACTTGTTGCCTCAACCGTTTTAATTGTTCTTGCATTTTTCTTTGGAGCCGTTTCCGGATATCTTGTAGGAATCATGGGATCAAGTAATAATCCAATTTCCGGACTCACATTAACAGCACTTGTAATAACAGCTTTAATAATGGTTCTTATGGGCGTTGATAAAGAACATGGAGGGGTCGCCGCCGTACTTGGTGTTGCAGCCATTGTCTGTGTGTCGGCTGCTGTTGCCGGAGAAATGTTACAGGATTTAAAAGCCGGACATATTCTTGGTGGAACACCATGGCGTATGCAAATTGGTAATATCATTGGTGTGATTGCAGCCGCTGCGGTAATGTTTGGCGTATTAGTTATATTAAATGAAGGCGATATCAAATCTGGGGGAACCGGTTTTGGTGGACAAAATCTTCCTGCACCTCAAGCTTCACTTATGGCGATGCTTTCACAAGGTATTGTTGGTGGTCAAATGGCTTGGCCACTGATTATTGTGGGGATGCTTATGGGCGTTGCACTGATCCTTATGCAGGTTAAAAGCCCTATGCTAATCAGCGTAGGGATGTACCTTCCACTGGAAACCACATTTGCAATATTTATCGGTGGCTGCATTAAAGGTGCAGTTGATATGTTTAGCGAAAAAAAGAAATTCAACGAAGCTCAAAAAGCACGAGTTGAAAATACAGGAGTATTGCTTGCGTCTGGCTTTATTGCCGGAGAAGCATTAATAGGTTTATTGTTTGCAGCACTTGCATTTTTAGATGTGAAGCTGTTTACAATATTCGATAACCCAACATTCTTAATCAGCCTTGTTGTGCTTGCCATTATTGCGGTAATACTTATTAATGTTCCTATTCGCAATGCTGGAAAAGCTGACGAACCAGCACCTCCGAGTGTTCCAATGTAAAAAATCAAAAAGGCATCTGACAACGGATGCCTTTTTTTTCAATCTTATATATTTATTATGGCTTTATTCGGTTCAAGCAAAATCAAAAAAAACATCAACTTTCTTGATTTAACACCTATAAAAAAATATGCAGATGAACGAGATGAAACAGGTCTGGTATCCATTCTGATTCCTCGCTTTCAAAGTGAGCGTATGGCAAAAATTTTTCTTTCTAGAAAGAAATCAAACATCTATAAAGTAAAACTTGATGAACTTGGTTCAGCTACTTGGAATGAGATAAATGGCAATCAAAAAGTTCATGCAATTTGCGATAAATTAACCAACTTGTTAGGTGAAAAAATTAACCCTGCAGAACAGCGTATCACACAGTTTTTATCAATCCTTTATCAACAAAAATGCATTGCTTTTCAAGAATTAAAAAAATAATTTATGTACAAAATATTTCTCACATTTATCATTTTTGGTTCAATGCAAATATCAGGACAAATAAAATTTCTGCCACCAAAAACAGAATCTAAAATTGTTGTTGACACACTGCATGGCACACTGCTTTCCGACCCATACAGATGGCTTGAAGATAAGACTGACCCAAAAGTTATTGAGTGGACAAAAGCCCAGCACGACTATGGTGTGCAATATCTTCAACAGACTCAATATGAAATTCCGGGGCTAAAAGATGAATATACAAAAATCATTGATCGTGATTATGAAGGGGTGCCAATTAAAATTGGGAAACGTGTTTTCATGAGTATCAAGAAAAAAGGGGACAAACATTACAAACTCTACACATTGTTGAATGGTGAGAAAAAAGTTATTTTCGATGCAGATGCTATTGATCCCACAGGGAAAAGCGACATAAGCGGAAGCGACTACACCTACGATGGAGAAATGGCTGCTATTGGTCTTCAAAACGGTGGTTCAGAAATTACAGATACGTATATTATTGACTCAAGAACAGGAAAAATTCTATATGGTCCTTTTAAAAATGTAACTGGTTATAATTTCACAAAAGACCAGCAACATGCCTATTTTTCAATCCGAAGTAAAGAAGATATCGACAAACAATTGCCACTTAAACAATTTTGGGTAAAAGTTGGTGATGCTGTTGAAAAAGCAACTACCCTTGGAACTACTACTGATGCAAAGAATTCATATTTTGTTTATGATAACAGATATGGTGATTTTTCTTTTTATGGGGAAGGTGACTTTTATTCAAACACACTGTTTATAAGAAAAACAGGCTATTTTGACAAAGGTACAAAAATATTTGATAGCAAAGATGCCAATGCTTATCCTGAAATTATTGGTAACAAACTGTATGTGCTTACAAATTGGAATGCACCAAATAAAAGGTATCTGGTTGGCGATGTTGCAAACCCTGATTCAAAAAACTGGAAAGAGCTAATCCCAGAAAAAAAAGATGAAGTATTAAGTAGTGCGGTGGTTACAAAAACAAATATTATCACTGTATCACGAAAAGATGTTTTGAGCCATATCACGCTATACGATTTACAAGGTAAAAAAATAAAAGAAGTGGATCTTCCTGAAGCAGGCGATCCATCAAACATTGGCTACGACAGAGAAGAAGATTCTGTATATGTAAGCATTAATTCTTTCACAAATCCATATACGCTTTACATTGCTTCTCCCAAAAATTTTAAATGGAGGAAGTTCTACGGCAGAGTTCCTGTTGTTGATATGAGCAATATTGTAGCTGAATTAAAATTTTACATTTCTAAAGATGGCACAAAAGTACCGGCAATTATTGCACATAGAAAAGACATCAAACTCGATGGCAACAATCCTGTGATGCTCACTGGTTATGGTGGTTTTCAGATTGGAATTCAACCTGGATATTTGGGATATTATGCTCCATTTTTGAATCGCGGTGGCGTGTATGTTGAAGCAGGTATCCGTGGCGGTGATGAGTATGGCGAAAAATGGCATCGGGATGGAATGCTTGATAAAAAGCAAAATTGTTTTGATGATTTTATCAGTTGTGCAGAATGGCTAATCAAAGAAAAATATACAACTACACAAAGACTTGTTGTTGAAGGTGGCAGCAATGGTGGGTTACTTATGGGAGCAATGGCAACACAACGTCCTGATTTATTTAAGGCCATTGTTTGTGCAGTACCTTTACTAGACATGATCAGATTTCATAAATTCCTGATTGCCCGTTATTGGATACCTGAATATGGCAACTCTGACAGCATCAACGATTTCAGAAACATACTAAAATATTCTCCATATCAAAATATCAGAAGTGGCATCAATGTGCCTACAACGCTTATTGAAAGCGGAGCCAACGACAGTCGTGTTGACCCATTACACGCAAAAAAATTTGCTGCTGCACTACAAAATAACGTGGGACAAATAAGCCCAATCATCCTGCATATGGACTTTGACAGCGGTCACGGAACAGGTCAAGAAACACAACAATTAATCAATAATACTGTTTTCAAATTTCAGTTCATAATGAATCAGTTGCAAATAAAATAAATCAACATAAATATTCACCTTAAAAATAAATAAAATGGCTAGTAGAAGAATTTTAAAAAAAGACATCAATTATCTGACAAGTGAACTGATTTCAGATTGTTTTGCCTACATGAGTATTCATCCTGAAAACAACAAAGAAAAAGTAATGCAACTTATCAAACAAGCTGTAAATTTAAGAAACGAACTCGTTTCAAAAGTAAATCATATCAAACTTGAAAAAGACGCAAAAAAATTGAAACCAATATTTACATCTATCAAAAGTGATATGTTTAAAAATATTGATCAATCTTTTGAGAGTTTAAGCAAGCTTATTAAATAAATACTACAAATAAAAAAACCTCAGAAATTCTGAGGTTTTTTTATTTTATTTCTGTGTGTAAATTAACTACCTAAAGTAGCAACCATCACTGCTTTAATCGTATGTAGTCTGTTTTCAGCTTCATCAAAAACAATAGAAGCCTTAGATTCAAATACCTCTTCTGTTACTTCCATTCCATCAAGTCCATATTTTTTAAAAATTTCTTCTCCAACTATTGTTTCTCTGTTATGGAATGCAGGGAGACAGTGTAAAAATTTCACATTAGGATTACCGGTTAATTTTAAAGCTTCAGCGTTTACCTGATAAGGTTTCAGAAGTTTGATTCTTTCT
This sequence comes from Bacteroidales bacterium, assembly GCA_036171035.1. Lineage (GTDB taxonomy): Bacteria > Bacteroidota > Bacteroidia > Bacteroidales > GWF2-35-48 > GWF2-35-48. The sequence goes on along the minus strand of JAVHQG010000146.1, from coordinate 13,090 downwards.
GCCCATACAGCATCCGGTTCGCCCATTGAAACCCATACATCAGTATAAATAAAATCACAGCCTTTTAATCCTTTTGCAACATCATCAGTAACTGTAATTGTTGCGCCAGTTTCTTTAGCTATTTCCTTACATACTTTTACAAGATCGGTAGCAGGTTGACAGCTCTTCGGAGCAATAGCCCTGAAATCCATTCCCATTTTTGCAGCACCAACCATCAGTGAGTTTCCAACATTATTTTTTGCATCACCCATAAAACAAAATGTTATCTGATTTAGTGGTTTATCACAATGTTCCATCATGGTTAAAAAATCTGCAAGAATCTGTGTTGGATGAAATTCATTTGTAAGTCCGTTCCACACTGGTACACCAGAATATTTAGCTAAATCTTCAACAATAGTTTGTGCATAACCTCGATATTCAATACCATCATACATGCGACCAAGCACTCGAGCAGTATCTTTCATAGATTCCTTTTTGCCGATTTGCGAACCACTTGGACCGAGGTATGTAACATGTGCACCCTGATCAAGAGCAGCTACTTCAAAAGCACAACGTGTTCTAGTGGAACTTTTTTCAAAAATCAAAGCAATATTTTTCCCTTTCAACTTCTGCTGTTCTGTACCTGCATATTTTGCCTTTTTCAGATCTGCTGACAGATCCAATAAGAATTTCATTTCAGCAGATGTGAAATCTAATTCTTTTAAAAAGCTTCTGTTTCTTAAATTAAATGCCATAAATCCTCCTTATTAAGTATTTGTAAAATGTATTTATAATTTTTAACTTAAAATAAATCGTGTGCCAGAATTCACTTTCCCAAGATGAGAAGCCTCTGTAATAACGGCTTCTTTGCCAGAAAGCTCAACAAATTGAATACAAGCACGAACCTTTGGAGCCATACTACCTTCAGTAAACTGTCCTTCTTTCAAATAATATTTTGCTTCATCTACAGTAACTATATCAAGTGATTTTTCGTTTGGCTTTCTAAAGTTCACACATACTTTAGGGACATCTGTGAGAATAATAAATTCATCAGCCTGAATCTGCACAGCAAGAAGTGATGATGCAAGATCCTTGTCTATAACGGACTCTATTCCTTTCAACTGATTGGGTCTTGAATAATATACCGGAATACCCCCACCCCCAACAGCTATCACTATTTGTCCATCTCGTGCAAGACGACCTATAGAATTTCTATTGGCAATTTTATAAGGCACAGGAGAAGCTACAACACGCCTCCACCCTCTTTTTCGAGGATCTTCATGGAACACAAAACCTGTTTCTTTCACAATTTTATCTGCTTCTTCTTTAGAATAAAAAGGTCCTATTGGTTTCGTTGGATTTGTAAATGCCGGATCATCTTTATCAACAAGCACAGACGTTACAATTGTAATAATATCTCTGTCAAGACCTCTTGATTCAAGCACATTACGCATTTGCTGTTCAAGAATATATCCAATAAAACCTTGTGAATATGCACCACAGATATCCAACGGCATTTCCGGTACATCAAATACTTTTGCTCCTGCCACATTTTGCAATAAAATATTTCCAACCTGTGGTCCGTTACCATGCGTAATTACAAGATTATAATCCTGTTTGATAAGATATGACAGCTTCAGGCAAGTATCATAAGCATTGGATTCTTGTTCGTCAATGGTACCTTTTTGATTACCCTTGAGAAGCGCATTACCACCAAAAGCAACAACAGCCAATTTTTTCATAATAATTTGATTTTTGTAAATATTCATTTTAAAAGTGCAAATCTATAAAAATTTTATTTCCCACTAATTGAAATCCCCTGTTTTAAAGAATACACAATATAATAATTTACAAAAATGCCCATATATAAAGCTTTCTTGACCAATAGCAATTTACAGTAAATTAAATTTTATATTTTAATTTATTAATTAAATAAATTTTTTACTTTTGCCTTTCATCATTAAGCTATCGCTTTAGTGTGAAAATAAAAGGAAAAGAAACAAGCATGTTCGTAAAATATTTACAGCAAAAAAAAAATTACATGCGAGTTACATCCGACCATAGAAAACAAATTATTTACGGATGAAACGTCACATATTTTTTATATCTCTGATTTCAATTTTGTTATTTCAGTCCTGCGGCTCTTCCCTCTTTCAAAAAGGCATTAAAGAAGGCATTATTCACTATGACATTACGTATTTTGAAAGTGATGGGGATAATCCACTTATTGCGCTGCTACCTACTTCCATGCAGATAAAATTCAAGAATAATAGTTCCTGTGGGCAAATTGAAGGCTGGATGGGTATTTTCAAATCAAGTTATATCTCCAATTTTGAAAAAAAAACTAACTCATCTCTCCTTAAAGTGATGGATAAAAAATTTAATTTTGAAGTAAAATTTGGAGAGTCATCATATGGATTTGACGAAATGCCCGGTATTAAAATAGAAGTCACAAAAGAAACCAAAATAATTGCAGGCTACAAATGTACTCGAGCAATTATCACACATGGCGAAGCAAAAAAAGACACATTCAGCATTTATTACACAAAAGATATTATTATTAATAATCCTAACTGGAACAATCCATTTAAAACAATTGACGGCGTTTTAATGGAGTTTCAGGCAAGTATGAGAAATGTGCGAATGAAATGTGTAGCCTCTAAAGTTGAGGGAGTAAAAGTATCCGATTCAGAATTTCAGATTCCTGCCGGTTATAGAACAGTAACCCGTGAAGAAATGGAAAAATTAATTGGTGATCTAATGAAAAATAGTTAATTTTCAATTCTTAATTCTTTATTTTATGACAAAAAGTATCGTATTCTTATCTTTTATTTTGGCTTTGATATCATATCAAACAGCCGTTGCACAAAAAACATTCATGGGAACTATTATTTTTGATATTACCTATGATAGCAATGTAGAACCAGCCATGAAGGCTCAACTGCCAAGTGAACAAACCTACTACATCAAAGGGTCTAAGGTAATGCAAGAATCAAAAACCAGTATGGGAACTCAATCTGCATGTATGGATAGTGAGGCAGGAACAGGCTTTGTTCTGATTGATATGATGGGACAACAAATGGCAATTAAAATGTCGAAAGCTGATATTGAAAAACAGCAAAAAGAAGAACCTAAAATGAAAATTGATTTTATTGACGAAACCAAAACAATTGCAGGTCATAAATGTAAAAAAGCAGAAGTTACTGAAAGCGATAACACATTGACATTCTACTATGCAACAGACATGAATTGCCCTGAAATTAACTGGGGTAGCCAGTATAAAGACATTAAAGGTCCTATTTTAGAATATTCAGTTTCCATGCAAGGTATCAATGCTAAATATGCTGCAAGAGAAATTAAAGAAACAAAAGTAAAAGACAATAAATTTACAATACCAGTCGGGTTTAAAGAGCTTACACCGGAAGAAGCTAAGAAAATGTTCGGAGGTGGCGAATAATAAAATGCCTTCTGAAAATCCTCCAGAAAGAGGATTTTTTTTTATAATGATTTTTTACCTGTGGCAAAACAAAAAAAGAAAAATAAGATTGAAGATGATTTTACCGATGCTCCCGTTAAAGGATCCATGGTAAAAGATCTTATTGGGTTTATTAAAGAAGAACGTTTCAAAGTTGTTCTTGGCGTAATCGCTGTTTCAATTGCAGTATTCCTTACCTTATCATTCATTGCATATCTCTTTACATGGAAATCTGATCAGAGCAAACTTGATATTCCTGTTTCACTGTTTCTAAAAAGCGCAGATATTACTGCCGAAAATTGGATGGGAAAAAGTGGAGCAATTGTCTCAAACATATTTATTCATAAATGGTTTGGTCTTGCATCATTTTCTCTTGTGCTAATCCTTATTGTTACGGGATTGCGACTTTTTAAAATTCGCATATTGCCTCTTCGACGAACAATATTTTATTCGCTTGTTCTAACTTTTTGGACATCCATCGCATTATCTTTCTTCTTCGGTTCAAAATATTTTTACCTTGGTGGAATGCACGGTCATTTTCTTTCTCGCTGGCTAAATGCTTTCTGGGGAGAAACCGGCACACTCCTTTTTCTGTCTGTAATTATTTTCATTTTTATTGTCTATGCTATAAAGAGTTCTTTAAATTTTTTTAAATCTATTTTTGAAAAAAAGCAAAGAGAAGAAATTGAAGATACTATTCTTGAAACCATTGAGAATAAGGATACAGCTAAAAATAAAACAATCGCTGACACAGAAATAAATAATCTGCATGAAGATATAAACGAGACAGAAAATATTGAAGAAAATACCAACGAAAAAAAAACAGAACCCCAAATATACAACAATGAAGAAATGGAAATATCAACACCAGATATCGAAACCAAAATTGAAAAACCAAACAATAATCAAATTCAAGATGATATTCCTCTGATTATTGAGCAAAAAAAAGAAGAAGAAATATTCGAAGTCACTAAGCCAACACAAGATGAAGATATATTAAATGAAACCAATAAAGAAACAAACAACATAGCACTTGAAGAACCTGAAATCACAATACAAAAAAAAGTTGAAAAAAAGGTTGATGCTGCTCTACAGTTTGAGATCACACATGTTAAAACCAATGATAATCCGGCAGAAGAAAATGTAGAATTTGTTGTAGAACGAAACGATGAAACCATTGATGCAGATTCTTCCGAAGAAACACCTTCACATCCTGAGTTACTTACTCCATTTGATCCAAAACTCGAATTGTCACACTATCAATTTCCATCCCTTGATTTACTTGTAGATCATAAAAGCGAAAGCGAAGTTACACCCGAAGAACTCAATTCAAATAAAAATAAAATTGTTGAAACTCTGAAAAATTATGGGATTGATATCTCTAGTATTAAGGCCACTATTGGACCAACCATTACTTTATACGAAATTGTTCCTGCACCCGGTGTACGTATTTCTAAAATCAGAAATCTTGAAGATGATATTGCCTTAAGCCTTTCTGCTCTTGGAATCAGAATCATTGCTCCCATGCCGGGAAAAGGTACAATTGGCATTGAGGTTCCAAACTTGAAACCTGAAATTGTTTCCATGCGCTCAATAATTAGCTCGCAGCGATTTCAAGAAACAAAATTTGATTTGCCTATTGCTCTTGGTCGTACAATTTCAAATGAAACATTCACATTTGATCTTGCTAAAATGCCCCATTTACTCGTAGCTGGTGCAACAGGTCAGGGAAAATCCGTTGGATTAAATGCCATTCTCACATCCCTTTTATATAAGAAACATCCATCTCAATTAAAATTTGTTTTAGTAGATCCCAAAAAAGTTGAACTTACACTTTATTCGAAGATTGAACGACATTTTCTTGCAGTTCTTCCCGGAGAAGAGGAAGCTATTATTTTCGACAACCAAAAAGTTGTAAACACACTAAAATCTCTTTGCATTGAAATGGATAACAGATATAATCTGCTCCGTCTGGCAAAAGTAAGAAACCTGAAAGAATATAACGAGAAATTTATTTTGCGTAGGCTCAACCCCGATAAGGGGCATAAATTTTTACCATATATTGTTATAATTATTGATGAATTTGCAGATTTAATTATGACTGCCGGAAAAGACGTGGAGCTACCAATTGCAAGGATTGCTCAACTTGCCAGAGCGGTTGGAATTCACATGATTATAGCAACTCAAAGACCATCTACCAATGTAATAACAGGTTCTATCAAAGCAAATTTTCCCGCTCGTATTGCATTCAAAGTTGCCTCTATGATTGACTCTCGAACAATTATTGATTGCCCCGGTGCAAATCAACTGATCGGAAAAGGTGATTTACTGTTTTCGCAAGGTGGTGATCTCATCCGCATTCAATGTGCATTTGTTGACACACCTGAAGTTGAGAAAATTTGTGATTTCATTGGATCACAACAAGCATATCCAAATACGTTTCAACTACCTGAATATATTCCGGAAGGAACCGAAGGTGGTGGTGTGGAAAATATTGATCCAAGCAAACGTGACGAAATGTTTGCCGAAGCTGCACGTTTAATAGTGATTCATCAGCAGGGATCAACATCACTTATTCAACGGCATATGTCTATTGGATACAACAGAGCCGGAAGAATTATTGACCAACTTGAAAAAGCTGGCGTTGTTGGACCTTTTGAAGGAAGCAAAGCTCGAAAAGTATTGTTTTCTGACATTGTTGCACTAGACCAGTTTCTGCAATCATTTCAATAATATTTACATATTGTCATTCTTATTATAAAAACAAAAAAAATGAAAAAACTATTTTGCATAATTATCACTCTTTCAATGATTTTCTCAGCAACTGCACAGAAAGATCAAAAAACTGCGACACATGATCCTAAAGCAAAAGAAATCCTTGATAAAGTTTCAACAAAAACAAAAGCCTACAAAACAATTAAAGCTGAATTTGTTATCAATCGCGAAGACAAAAAAAGCAATCAAAAAAATACCCAAAAAGGCACCATTTGGATTAAAGGAAATAAATATAAATTAGACATTTTAGGAGCAATAACATTCTGCGATGGAAAAACCCGATGGGCTTACATTAAAGATTCTAAAGAAATAAACATCACCGAACCCGACCTAAAAACAGACAACCTAATTGATCCCTCTAAAATTTTTACAATTTATGAAAAGGGATACAAATACAAATACATTAACGAAAAATTTGAAGATGCTTTGCAACTCCACGAAATTGAGCTGTACCCCGAAGATTTAAAAACAAAATTGTCAAAATTATCCATACAAATTGAGAAAAACGGAAGCTGCATTCATGCAATTAAATATGTTGAAAAAGGTGGCACAACTGTTACCGTAAAAATCACAAAATTTACCACAGATGCCGGCGTGAACGACGCTGATGTTACGTTTAACAAAGCAAATTTCCCGGGTGCTGAAGTAATTGATATGAGAGATTAACGAAATCTTGTAATTCACAATTTATTCTCCCCAAATGAGTTTTCTTTATCCCACATTTTTATTTGCTCTCTCGGCTATTGCTGTTCCTATTCTTGTTCACCTTTTCAATTTCAGAAAATTTAAAGTTGTCTATTTTAGTAACGTACAGTTTCTAAAAAATGTTCAACAAGAGACCAAAGCCAAGTCACAACTAAAAAATTTACTTATTCTATTTTCTCGCATACTATTTGTTTTTTCTATTGTTTTTGCATTTGCACAACCATTTATTCCATCTTCCCTAAATACCCCAACAACCGGACAAAGTGTTGTTTCTATTTATATAGACAATTCGTTCAGCATGGATAGCGAAAGTAAAACCGGGAACCTGCTGGAAACCGCTAAAAACAAAGCACGCAGCATTTTAAGTGCATTTCCTGCCGGATCAAAGTTCTTACTCATTACCAATGACTTTGAACAGCAACATCAGCATTTAGTTAATAAAGATCAATTTTTAGATTTCCTACAAAAAGTACAAGTTAGCCCTGCCGGCAAAAAACTCAGTGAAATCACTTCAAGGCAAAAAGATTACATTTTCCAAGGAACTTCAAAGATCTCAAAACAAACTTTATTTATTATTTCTGACTTTCAAAAATCATTTACCGATTTAAACCGGTTAAAAAACGACTCGTCCCTGCAAACTTACCTTGTACCTATTGAAGCACAAACAATGAATAATCTCTATATCGACTCCTGCTGGTTTGAATCTCCTTTTCGAAAAATCAATCAACAGGAAGAGTTATTTGTCCGTGTTTTCAATAAATCAACAGAAAATTACAACAACATTCCCATCAAAGTGATGATTAATGATTCATTAAAATCGCTTGCCAGTTTTAATATTCAAGCCAATACATCTGAAATTATTTCTCTAAAATTCACAAATACAACTACTGGGTTATTTAATGGGATGGTTGAAATATCTGACTATCCTGTAATTTACGACAACACTTTTTTCTTTACATATAATATTTTAAAAAATCTTGAGATTCTATCTATTAATGGGACAAATGAAAGCCCAAATTTAAAAGCCCTATATGGTTCTGATGACTATTTTATATTATCTAATATTTCTGAGAAAAACACACAGGCCTCAACTTTTGCAAACTATAATACAATTATTTTAAATGAAGTAAAAAACCTATCAAGCGGACTCACACAAGAATTGCATACGTATATCAACAATGGAGGCACCGTTATTTTTATTCCCGCTTTTGATGGCAATATTGAATCATATAATGCACTGCTTTCACAATTTAGAGCAAACACAATCACTGAGACCGACACGCATAAAACAAAAATTGATTTCATTAATTATAATGATGCAATTTTCTCAAACGTATTCCAAAAAAAAGAAGAAAATGCTGATATGCCCTATCTGGCAAAATATTTTAATTCTACTGAAATATCTAATGCAACGAACATTCCACTATTTAAAACGATAAACAAAAAAACTGTGCTTTCTGTTGTTACATATGGAAAGGGAAAGCTTTATATTACTAGCTTTCCACTATCTTCTAATGCAAATAATTTTGCCAAACATCCTATTTTTGTTCCAACTTTTTACAATATTGTTTTCAACAGCAATTTAGCATCCAAGCTTTATTACATCATTGGTAGAGACAACATGATTGAACTTGGGTTAACAGCTAATCCTGAATCAGATATTGTATATCATATTATTGACACGAAAAACAAAACTGATTTCATTCCCCAGTACACAATTTCTAACAGCTCCGTTAAAATTTTTCTTCAAAATAATATCAGCAAAGCAGGAAATTATAATATTCTTTATAAAAATCAAACCGTTGCTTCTGCTGCATTTAACTACAACCGGTCTGAATCAGAATTAAGCTATTTAAACAGCGCAGAAATTAATGCAGACCTTGTAGAATACAATCTGAAAAGCTTTTCTGTATTAGATGTAGATTCTAAATTTATATCTAGTGAAATTGAAAAAATCAGCAAGGGTACACAGCTCTGGAAAATATTTATTCTTATGGCGCTATTCGCACTGGCTTGTGAAATTGCACTTATCCGACTTTGGAAGTCGTAATTAACATATACTTATCTTTTTACAATAGATGGTGCTACCTTAAGGCTTAACCACACTACCATTAGGAATAAATTTATATGGATTTTTCACAAACCCATATGCTCCACTTTCATATTTCACTTTAAAAGAATCGACAAGAAGCGAATTATAAATCTTTGCACTATCGGTTAAGGTAGTTACAAAATAAATTCGCCCAACCGGAATATCTTTATCATATTTTGTTTCAATTGCAACAACTCCATTATCTCTTGAGATATGACTTTCAAGATACGGAATCCATTCCGCTTCCATAGGATCTTCTATCTGAACTATAGGAATTTCAAAAATTTGTAACTGATCTTTTGTGTACTTTCTATAACTATTAAAATCATCAAAATATGGCACAAACATCTTTTTCAAAAATGTTTTTCTGTCTATCAATTCTTGTTTACCGGCATCGGCAACAACTTCAAAATCTACATTAACAATTACTTTATTTCCCCCCCCATCGTAGCTAAACTCCTTACTTGAAATAGCCTTTTTAATTTTTTCAGCATCAGTATATTTTGAATCATAGTAAACTAAGGCTATTACAGGTTCTCCGTATTTTGTCTCTAGCCCAATAACCCCCTTCTGCAATTCCAGCAACTTCTTCAAATTTGCTGCATCATATTTGTCAAAAAATCTCTTTATGTGGACAGTTAAAACTGATAATTGGGTGATTGATGAATCTGGCGTTTGAAATTCATATTTGATTGATGAAAAAAGTGTTTCAAGCAATGCCGTTTCACTGATAATCATGGGATCGTACCACACTTTTACAGAATGCGATCCAACATAAGTTGCAGCACCCAAAACTCCTTTTATTTCATGCATCTGAGCAACAAATCCTGTTGAACTTCCAAAACATTTAATGTCCTTTAAGCCAGATTTATTAAGCACTTTAGCTTTCCCCATTTGCACTGTTGTTCCCCATTGCTCGCTCACAGTTGGTAGTTCTGTTGTTTTTCCAAAAAATATTCCGCCTGAAACTAAAATCACAATCAAAATAACAGGAAGCCACTTTAGATTTTTCTTATTTATTTGTAACGTGTCTTTTTGTGGACATGCAGTAATGCAATCGCCACACATATTACAGTCTATATTGTTTATTTTTATTGGTCCACTTGATACATTGATTCCCTGCGGACAGGTCTTGTCGCAAAGTTTACAGTTTGTGCATGTGTCATTATTTCGTGTTATCCTAAAAAATGGTATGATAATTCCATCTTTTAAACGAATAAATTCTATAAAAAATGCAATCGCTATCACAGCTATCATTGGAATCATCCAACTTGCCGAAACGCCGGTTAAAAGTACAATCCAGTATATTCCGAAAATTACCACAAACACCGGAAAATAGGTAAACAGGTTTGAAATTGCACCAAGCGGACAAAAATATTTGCACCAAGCTTGACGAATAAAAATAGAGCCAATAATTGTAATAACTAATGCAATAACTGCATACACCAAATCTACATCACTTGAAAAACCAGTAAATGCAGCATAATATGGATCAAATTTTTTACAAAAAAGCTCACTCGATTCAATTGAAAAATAAAAGGTAATGAAAAGCAAAATATATTTAAATATTCGCAAACTTTTATCAATTATTCCAACAGGTGTATATTGTATTTTGAACTTTCGACCTATATTGCCCAACCATTCCGTAATCGTTCCAATTGGACATATATATCCACAAAATAATTTACTAAAAATAACAATACCAATAATAAGTCCTATTCCCATAAAAATCTGAACGCTAGTCATAGAGCAGGCTAGCGAATTATTCACAAGATAACTTGAAAATGCTTGCATCCCGCCATAAGGACAAAATGACTCAAAATCGGGGACATAATTTTTATCAGAAAAAAAACGAACAACCATATACAAAAGCAAACCCATTATTGTCCACTGAACAATTCGTCTGGGATAATTTAATTTCTTTTTTCTAAACATAATTCTCTAAAATATATTTTAATAATCGTATATACGTTAGTGTTGTTTCAAAAACCCATTATTTAAACACTATATTCTCTTTTAACTTTCCAACTTTTGACCACTGATCTTCGGTTGTTGAGCTTTGGTTACTGAGCTTTGTCAAAGTAAGTCGAAGTGCTACTTTATAACTTTATACTACTTTAGCTTTCTACTATTTTCTTTGGATAATCAATTGTATAATGCAGCCCACGACTTTCCTTGCGAGAATTTGCCGACTTAATAATCAAATATCCAACATTAATCAGATTTCTCAATTGACATAATTCGAGCGAAAGGGTTGTTTTCTTATAAAGCTTCTCTGTTTCATTTTTTATGATTTCAAGCCTGTCAAGTGCACGTTTGATGCGCAAATCAGATCGAACAATTCCAACATAATTTGTCATTATTTGTTGCATTTCTTTTAAGTTCTGTGTAATCAAAATCATCTCTTCCGGATATGTAGTCCCCTCATCATTCCAATCAGGAATATTTTTAACAAATGAAATTGATGGAATTCGCTTAATTGCTTCTTTAGCCGCACGATCAGCAAAAACAACAGCTTCAAGCAGCGAATTCGATGCAAGCCTGTTTGCTCCATGCAATCCGGTACACGATACTTCACCTACAGCAAATAAATTATTAATAGAGCTTTGTCCTACTTCATTTACTAAAATTCCTCCACAAAGATAGTGTGCAGCAGGCACAACAGGTAACAACTGTTTTGTAATATCAACATCATTTTCTAAACATTTTGCATAAATATTTGGAAAATGTTGTTTAAGCTGCTCTGCATTGAGATGCCGACAATCCAAATAAACAAAATCAGATCCGGAAATCTTCATTTCGTTATCAATCGCTCGTGCAACAATATCTCTGGGTGCAAGTGAACCTCGTTTATCGTACTTGTGCATAAACTCTTTACCTTCAGCCGTTTTTAATATTGCCCCAAACCCTCTTACTGCCTCACTTATAAGATATGAGGGGCGTTCCCAAGGATTGTATAGCGATGTGGGATGAAATTGCACAAATTCCATATTATCAACTGCTCCCTTTGCGCGATACACCATTGCAATTCCATCACCTGTTGACAATGGAGGATTCGTTGTTGTATAATATACATTACCACAACCACCTGTCGCAATCATTGTTACTTTTGCCAAAATTGTTTCAATTCTATTTTTCTTCAAATGCAGCACATAGGCTCCATAGCAATCAATGTCGGTCATTGACCGCTTCACAAGTTTCCCCAAATGGTGCTGTGTGATAATATCAATTGCAAAGCAATGCTCTATTACCTCTATGTTTGGATGCTTATATAATTCAGAGGTTAATGCCCTTTGAATTTCATAACCAGTGTTATCTTTATGATGCAAAATCCTATGCTCCGAATGCCCGCCTTCTTTAGCCAGATTATAATCACCATCAGGATTTTTATCAAACAAAATACCCCACTTCTCAAGCTCTTTAATCTGATCAAAAGCTTCGGTTACAACCATTCTAACAATTTTCTCATTGCACAAGCCATCTCCACACGACAAGGTGTCAGTAATATGTTTCTCATATGAATCAGATTTGTATGTAACAGCCGCAATACCTCCTTGAGCATAACGAGTTGTTGTCTCTAAAACATCTGATTTGGTAATCACACATACACTTCCAAATTCAGCTACTTTTAATGCGTAGCTAAGCCCTGCTATTCCAGTCCCAATCACCAAAAAATCAACTTCCTTTTTCATTTATTTTATATTTTATTCAACTTTCTTCAAAATATTGTAACAAAGATACAATATTTAGCAAATTATTACGTTTCACAAATATCAATGTATGAATTTTACAATTATAAATCACAATATTCCCACACACTTATTTGGCATATTTTTTGATATTAAATTTGCGTTTTTGCAAAATTAATGAAACCTTATTAATAAATTTCGTATATTGTGCAAAACAAATGTTTTTTATCTAACAACATTAAAAAAAGGGAGGGCCGCTTATAGAGACATAATTTACCTTAACCATTAAAATTGGAGGTTCATATGGAACTTAATAATCTAACAGATTATGAACTTGTTAATCTTTATGTAAAAGGTAAACAATCGAGTATGGAG
>JAVHQG010000145.1:0-4011 GCA_036171035.1 Bacteroidales bacterium | reverse complement strand
GATATGAAAAGACAATTACAGAGGAATTCAAAGTAATCAACTAGTTATTATAAATCCCCTTCTTTCAAACACTATCTATTCTTCAACAATGGGCAAAGCCTTGTCAGCTCTTCGGCTTCCTAAATATAACTCATATTTTTGTAATCTGCATTCAAGCGAACCATTAAATAACTTGATTTTTTTTGATGTCTTCAGTCCAAAGTGTTTTAACGCTTCGTAGTTAGAACTGATGATCCAGGCATCACAACCATGATAAAAATGTTTTAAACGTGAACCCATTTCTCTGTAAAAATCAACAATCTCTTCTACTTGCAATCGCTCACCATAAGGAGGATTGAGTACAACCAATCCATGCCCTCCATCAAATGATGATTGAAAAAAATCATGATTTTCAAACGAAATCATTCGCCTCACCCCTGCCCTGTTGGCATTAGCAATTGCAATTCTCAACGCATCATCATCCATATCACTTGCAATAATTTTCCCTTCAAAAGGTATTATTTTAGCCATTGCCTCATCTCTAACTTCATTCCAAAGCGTTGAATTAAAATCGCTCCACGTCTCAAATCCAAAATTTCTAAATTTGCCTGATGGAATATTACATGCAATGAGTGCTGCTTCAATAGAAAACGTCCCTGAACCACACATGGGATCAATAAAATCTGATTTTTTATCCCACCCACTCAATAAAATAATTCCTGCTGCCAGAACTTCACTAATTGGAGCAAGGGTCTGCGACAGACGATAATTACGCTTGCCCAGTGACGAACCGGAACTATCAAGCGAAACAATCACTTTTTTTTCAGCAATATGCACATTTATTCTCAAATCAGGATTTTCGGTATTTACAGACGGTCTGATACCATATTTTTCTCTGAACTGATCAGCTATCGCATCTTTTGACTTTTGGGCTACATACATCGAATGCGTAAACGTGCCACCATGTGTGCTACCATCTATTGCAAAAGTTTTTTTATAACTCAAAAAATCGTCCCAGCGTATTTTCTTAATATTATCGTACAACTGTTGGTCATCTGCAGCATGGAACGAAGCAATAGGCTTCAAAACCTTAACAGCCGTACGCAAACATAAATTGCTTTTATATAACAAAGACTGATTTCCTTTGTATTTTACAGCCCTGTTAAGGATTTCTATATCTGTTGCACCAAGCTCTTTAAGCTCTGTAGCAAGCAGTTCTTCTAACCCAAAAAGGGTTGTGGCAATTATTTCAAAATTTTTCAATCGAATTTATTTATGTTCTATTATATGGATAGTCAATACAGCTAATAAATTTACAAATAGCAATAAACCTAACATCAAAAGGCAATCACTAACAACAGCTAATTCTAAAAATCTTCATACAACAAATATTTAGTTCTTATTTTCTTAAACTCAATAAGCCCTTTTTCCCAACTTTTTCGTATATCAGATTCAATCACACCAGCTTCAATTTGTTTACGTAATATTGCATTGCCTGCAAGTTTTGAAAAGAAACCGGTAAAAAATTTGCTCCGGTCTTTTACATTTTTATATGTATCTAAAATTAATGATATATTTATTTTCTTATTTGAAATAACATAAGCTGTTCCCTGATCTCTCAAATCAATACCATAACATTTTTTCCCTTTGAAAGGGGGATTTTTACTGGCTCCGGCTATACTTTTTGGCACAAAAGAAAAATCAGAATGCAGTAAATTTGGGTGACCTATTACCTGAAATGGGAAATCTGTTCCTCTGCCAACACTGATAATCGTGCCTTCAAACAAGCCTAAAACAGGATATAAATAAATTGATATAATGTTAGGCAAATTCGGAGATGGTCTAATCAACAAATTAGTAAAAATTTTATGTGTGTAATTTAAACATGGTACTACAATTAAATTGCACTTCACACCATTTTTGAGCCAACCTTCTCCATTTATCATTTTAGCATATTCGCCAATCGTCATTCCATGCACCAGCGGCACAGGGTGCATGCCTACAAACGATGAATATTTCATATCGAGCACCGGTCCATCAACATAAAAGCCGTTGGGATTGGGCCTGTCGAGAACCAACATTTGAATATTGTTTTCAGCACAAGCTTCCATCACATAGTGCATGGTTGAAGTGTACGTATAAAACCGAACACCCACATCTTGTATATCAAATATTACAACATCAATATTTCCAAGTATTTCCTTCTTGGGCTTCCTACTCTCTCCGTATAAAGAAAGCACTTCAATTCCTGTTTTCTGATCTTTATAGTTTTTCATGTGTTCACCCGCTTCGCCTGTACCACGAAAGCCATGTTCAGGACTAAAAATTTTTATTATATTCACATGCAATGCAAGCAAAGAATCAACTAAATGCGTAGAGCCTATCATCGAAGTCTGATTTGCAACAATCGCAACATTTTTACCTTTTAGCAATGGCAAATACAGCTCTGTTCGCATAGCTCCTGTTTTCACGTCGATAGCAAAATCAATACCTGAAACAAAAAGTGAATTCAGACAAACAACAATCAAAATAATAATTCTACAAATCAGCATCCAAATTTTTTATGTGCACGAAAATACTAATTTTGTGGCTTTCTGAAAATTTATTTACAAATCAATTGAACATCGAATTATTCATCGCAAAACGGTTGACCCGATCAAAAGACCATCAGGATAATATCTCAAGGCCCATTGTATCTGTTGCTATTGCAGGCATTGCACTCGGCATGATCGTAATGTTAATGTCTATTGCAATTGTTACAGGATTTAAAGCAGAGATAAGAAATAAAGTATTCGGGTTTGGAGCTCACCTTCAAATAATAAATTATGATTCTAACGTGTCATATGAAACGAAACCAATACTTAACAAACAAGATTTTCTTCCAAAACTAAAGAGAAACCCGGGCATCAGGCACATACAAAGCTTTGCTACAAAAGCCGGCATTATAAAGACCAAATCTGATATCGAAGGTGTTGTAGTGAAAGGTATTGGAAACGATTTTGACTGGACATTTTTTAGCCAATATATTGTTGAAGGAAAAATTTTCAATGTATGCGACACTGTGAAATCAGACATGGCAGTGATTTCTAAGATTCTGGCATCAAAGTTAAAGCTCAAGGTTGGCGATAAACTTCCCATGTATTTTATTCAAGATTCGCCTGAACCAAGAATGCGTAAATTCATCATTGGCGGTATTTATGAAACCAGTCTGGAAGAATTTGATAAACTATACGTACTCGTTGATATTGCTCATATTCAAAAACTCAACAATTGGAAAAGTAACCAAATTAGTGGGTTTGAAATTCTGTTAAAAGACGTGGAGCAGATTGACAGAATGAAACTTGATGTGGAAGACCAAGTGATGCTTCAATTAAAAGAAGGAGAAGATTTTCTAAAAGTAGTTTCTATTAAAGAAAAATTCCCTCAGCTATTCGACTGGTTAGAACTGCAAGATATGAACGTATGGATTATTTTAGGGCTGATGATTATTGTGGCAGGATTCAACATGGTTTCAGGATTACTTATCTTGATTCTTGAACGCACCAACATGATTGGAATCTTAAAATCACTCGGAGCACAAAACTTCAGCATCAGAAAAGTATTTCTATATCAGGCTGCAATGCTAATAGGAAAAGGGCTGTTGATTGGCAATATAGTAGGTATTTCACTTTGTTTATTACAACATTATACAGGAATCGTAAAACTCGATCCGGCAGCTTATTATGTTACAGAAGTACCTGTATCATTAAGTTTATATCACATTGTTCTGCTCAATTTAGGCACACTGGCAGTAACCGTTACTATGCTGATTGTTCCATCGTTTATCATCACTAAAATAAGCCCTGTGAAAGCGATTCAGTTTAATTAGTGTCTGTCCATAATGTCCGATTTACTCACAGATATTATTAGTTTTTTTTATGGTGTTCGTGATTTTCAATTTTTCGTTACTCTCGTTTTTCGAGTCAGTCATTTACATCAGTAAACTCCTTAATTTTCAAAAGCCTGCACACAACCTCGCTCAACCTGTCACAG
>JAVHQG010000144.1:0-4016 GCA_036171035.1 Bacteroidales bacterium | reverse complement strand
GTTTGTTTAACATGGCTACTTGTTAGTAATTCGATGGCTTTAACTTCAAGTATTATTTTATCAAATACGACAAAATCAGCATTGTAAGTATGAGATAAAAAAATATCTTTATATTTTATTGTGTATTGCTGCTCCCTTGAATACTCAATACCAGTATTTTGAAATTCGTATTCCAATGCGTCTTTATAAACCACTTCACTATGCCCTTTTCCAAGAATTCGGTGCACATCCATGCAAATACCGATTATCTGATATGCCTCCTCTCCATAAACTAACAACTCCATTATACTTTTTTTTGTGCAAATTTGTGCAATTAGTGTCAACTTTATTTTTTACGTAACATGAGATATTAAAAATGGTATCCACTAAAATCTTTTGTGAATTCATTTGCTTGAAATTTGCAATTTATAACAACATTTGAGAACTCAAATTCTTCGTACAAGCCAACATCATCGTAGATGCGCATAACAACTGGAGTCATGTTTTTTTGATCAACCCACAACTCCATTTTCGAGGCATAATCAACAGGCAATTTAAGTTTCATGCCGGGTTTGCAGGCATCAAAATTTTCAATCGACGGATTTTTATCAAGAATCATATAGTCGTTAATTTTATTTTTTTGTGCTATCGAGAAAAAAGTTTCTCCCGGTTTTACAGTATAATCCTGATATTTGAAATTTGGATTCGTTAATTTTAGTTTGTAGCAAAGCACCCCTTTCCATGTTATATTGCCATCGTATGTAACCATTTTTTGAGCATTAGCTTCATATTTTGTGATAATATATTTGATGATGGAGAAAACATAATTAAAGCCTGAATCCATAATGGGATGATGCAGATTTTTTCGCATGTGCAGACTATTTGGATCAAGATTTACATTTGTCCACGGAAAACCGCTAGGATGCACAAGCACCTGATTCCCATTTATCCCGTCAACATATAAAATTTCCATATCTGTAAGTGGATATTCTTGTTTCAGATATACCCTGCAAGGGTTCACCTGAATTTTAAAAAAGTTTTTCGCAATCGCATATTTATCTTTAATACGCTCCTTCATGCGCATATTATATGCAAGGGTTTTTATTGTTATCCCCTTTTCTAACATTTTAATAAGTAAATCAAGTCCATTCTGAGCAGACAAAGAAATAGAAAAGGAAAATAGTGAAATAAAAAAAATAAGTTTTATTGGTCGCATTTTTTTAATTTTAATCTGCAAAACTAATTCTTTCAGTTTAATAATAAAAAAAAGCTTCATATTTAGACAAGGCTGTTCGGTTAATAATTAAAAATATGTCACAAAAGCACTATAACACAAAGAAACGTTAATATTTTTCTTTGAGAAAATTAGTGACTTTGGTCCTTAGTGTTAGTGGCAAAAATATGATAACTGATAATTCGCATTATTAATAAATGAATAGTCCAGTAATATTAAGGAAATCTTCAAAAAAATTTACAATTCAAATTTCTCATTGGCAGATAATATATTTCATTAATTTTCCTTACAAGCCCTTATGGTTTTCTCTTCCAATAATTTCGAAAAATTGTTCTAGTTTGTCTCCATTTTCATCAACCAACGTGAGTGTGTGTTTGCCGGGCAAAGGCTGTAATGCCAAGTGATGTAACCTACTGGTCGAGCCAATATATTTGTTATCAACATACCAAAAAACAGTGATATCAGGATTTCTATGTGCTACTTCAAACACTGTTCCACCAAGGTTTCCGCTTAATTCAACAGGGACATATATTTTTGTCAGATCTTTAGGATAAATAATTTCCATTGGTTTTGTAGAAGATGATGTTAAACTAGCCATACAGTCTGGTCTATATGCCGGAAGAGATTTATAATTAAAATTTTTAGATTTATAAAACCACTCCATCACCGGTGGCAGCACAAACCACGCTCGATGCACCATTTCCGACGGTTCTGCACAATTGCTGTGTACACGCCATTTCTCTGAACGATCCAGATGGATAAGCTTGTGATAAGGGCATTTTTGGAAAAGCAGTCCGGCTTTTGGAATCCACACACTATCTATTTCATCGCAAATATCTGATGGAATAAAACCACTTTTTCTACAAATTCCTGTATAAATCATGTCGTCGTATGGTTGCTCAAACCACTTTGCTGAACGAGGCAACAGATTGAATACATCAAATAAGATTGGTGCTGCACAGTTGATCCCCGTTAAATTTGGACGACCTTCTCCATCTGCATTTCCAACCCATACACCTATTGTGTTTTCAGGTGTTACCCCAATTGCCCACCCATCGCGGAAGCCAAAACTAGTCCCTGTTTTCCATGCTATTTTTTTTGACGAAGAAAAATATTGCCAATTGCTTTCTTCGGGAGGTCGCTCTACATCTATCATTGTTTTAAATGTAAGCCATATTGCTGAAGCACTTAAAATATAATTTTTCTCAAGTGTATTAAAAAATATTTTACTCTTGTTATTTTCAGATAGAATATATTTGGGAGGCTTGTAATCATCAGGATTATATCGTCCACTATTTTCAGCAAAATGAGTCAGGCTTCGAGCCATTGAAGCATATATTCCACATAACTCCCACAATTTTCCTTCGCAGCCGCCTAATATCAATGATAACCCATAGTAGTCTGCATTTTTTGTAACTGTTGTCATCCCAAGCCTGCGGAGAATATAAAGAAATTTAGCAATACCATAATTTTGCAGCATTCGTATAGCCGGAATATTAAGAGATCTTGCAATGGCTCGTCTGGCAGGCACAGCTCCATCATAACCAAGATTAAAATTTTTAGGGGCATATCCACTGATTTGTGTTGGAATATCAGGTACTAAGGCATTGGGGAGAATATCGCCACTTGTTAACATTGCTGCATATAAAAATGGTTTTAAAATGCTGCCTGTACTTCTTGAAGCATTGATTATATCAACATTTGCTCCGTGTTGTTTGATTTTATCATCACCAACATTACCAACATATGCCAACACTGTATTGCTCTCGTTTTGAATGACAATAACGGCTGCATTATAAATACCATTACCTGAAAGGGCGTTGATGTAATGGTTTTCGAGAATGTGTGCAACTTGCTTTTGCAAATTTACATCAAGAGTTGTATGAAAAGTGCTAGCATTATTTAGTGAGTTTTTTGAATCATTAAAAATTCTGTCAAGCAAGTGTGGGGCAATACGCGGTATGTCATTCTGCTTTTCAGGAATCGTTTCTTCAACAGATAAATTATATGTTTCTCTATCAATAATTTTTTTTAGATATAATTTTTTCAGAAGATTATCTCTCTTGTTTTTTAGAATTTTCCTGTTTTTCCCCGGATGCACTAATGCCGGACTGTTAGGAAGTACAGCAAGCATAGCACTTTCTGCCCATGATAGCTTATCTGCATTTCTACCAAAATATAACCAAGATGCAGCATCTATTCCCACAATATTACCGCCAAATGGTGCATGTGACGCATAAAGAGCTAAAATTTGATTTTTTGAATAGGTACATTCGAGTCTGGTAGCGAGAAAAATTTCTATAAATTTTTCGATATATGTTCTTGCTTTGCCTTTGCGTGAAAGCCGTATCACCTGCATGGTTAATGTACTGCCTCCACTTATTT
Source organism: Bacteroidales bacterium (assembly GCA_036171035.1). GTDB lineage: Bacteria > Bacteroidota > Bacteroidia > Bacteroidales > GWF2-35-48 > GWF2-35-48. The sequence continues at coordinate 418 of JAVHQG010000144.1, read as the reverse complement.
TTTTCCCTGCTTTAAAGTTGCTGTATAACGCTCTAAATATTGAGATAGGATCAAATCCCTGATGATAAAAAAATCTACGATCTTCAAAGGCAATAATTGATTTTTTAAATTTATCGGGAACATCAGTGGTTTCAGGGAAACGCCACTGTTCATCAGTTGAAATATGTGCACCTAAAAGTGTATGGTTTTTGTCTTCTATCACAGTACAAACTGAATCAGAAAATAGTGGCGATGGCAAACTAAAAAAATAGCTCAATAGCACAATAGAGACTACTGTTAGAATTATATATGATTGTCCTTTCTGAGACATTAGAGGATTTGAATTTACGTATTCTGAATCAACCATTAGCTTTATGGGCAAACTATTTAGTTCTTGCAAGAAAACTCAGTGTCAGATAAGAAAATGTCAAGAATGAGG
>JAVHQG010000143.1:0-4025 GCA_036171035.1 Bacteroidales bacterium | reverse complement strand
TATTTGCCATACGCTTTTACAGAGCAAGGAGTAGCCATGTTAAGCGGAGTATTAAATTCCGGCAAGGCAATAAAAATGAATATTGCAATAATGCGGGCGTTTGTTGAGGTAAGGCGAATTGTATTAAGCCAAATTGATATTAAATTGCAGTTGCAGGAAATCAAAAAAAGAATAGGAAACCATGATGAAAATATTGCACAGTTGTATGAAGCAATAGAAAATTTACTTGACGAAAAAGTTGCACAAAGAAATTGGGAAGAACGGAAACAGATAGGATATAAAAAATAATAATTATGACAATTGATGAATGTCCCCACATACTGAGGATGATGAATTGTCCCAATTGAATAAATTGTTTTATTTTTGACAAGGTTTCAATGTTAAATTTTAGAAAAAAAGAAGAATGAATTTCAATCAGAATAAACCTGTTTAATTCAGATGAGGATTGTTTGAATTCTGTACCTTTTCTGTACCTTAATGACTTTAATTAATTGATTTTTAAATCATATTACATTTTGTATCGGAAAGTAGGAAGCATATTAGTCTATCTGAATAAATCTTATATGCTTCTATCTTTCCGTTTAAAAACTAAACCATCAATTACATATTGAACCTTGATTCCCAAAGATAGAAATAAATAAATATTCTGTGGCAGGCTTATATATATATATATATACTATCGATTGACAAGATGTGAAACATTTTTCAGAACGCAATTTATACCCGTGTGCAGTATATATTTTCATTTTTTTATTAGAAAGTAAGTCCTAACCCAACAGTTACAGGATATAATTCAGGTCCTTTGTTGTTTTCGAATAAAGTTGTGAGGCTGTAATTTGCAAATACGGTAAATGGACCATATCCTACACGTGCAGTTGCTTCAAGCTTATAAGGCATAAGATGAAAATCTTTGCTTTTTACAAATTTTTCATTATTCTCAAAAATCTGCTTCTGGTGAGTTGCAATCCGCAAACTTGCAATTGCGCCTATCGCAAAATGTAGTTTCGCATCATCAATAGGGTATTGATACTCGAACAATATAGGTAAGGTTAGATATGCAATAAATAATTTATTTTTTTTCATTTTGCTAACTGTATCAATTGTGAATTGTAAAGGTGTTGAATCGCTTAACAAGATTACTTGTTGATCGAAATTGTAGTTGTTGAAAGCCAATCCAAGCCCTGCAACCATACCAACCTTGCATTGATTTACACCATTTCTGTTTTTAGTAAAATCGAAACTCTTATGCATAAAATTAAATCCAAAATACCACGATCTGCTTGTGTTGATATCAAGCAATTTCCCATCTGATGGCAAATCAAGTTGCTGTTTGTTATTCAAAAAATTATTTGGACCGAACTCAAATCCTGCAAGATTGCCATGAAATAATTTTTCATCTTTGTCATGTGTAAATTCGCCATCGCCATCATCGTCATCGTCATCATATTCAAATTCATTGTTTTCTTCATCTTTATTTTTATCTGAAATAAACAGGATTTTACCTTTTTTGAAAATAATTTTTGTTGTGTCTTTTGTGTTCCCTTTATTTTCTGAAACAACCATGCTGTCATTGTTTATCATTACTTCTCCATCTAGTCCCTTTACATGAATTTCTCCATTATTAATAGTTACATTTTGAGCGTCTTCATTTACATCAATATTCATATTAACATTACCTGAAATGTGTGTGTTTTGTTTTTTCCCCATTTCTATTTGAGCCTTTTTTATTTCGGCTCTTGCTCTTCTAATTTCGGCTTTTGCTTTTGATATTTCATCTTTCAATTTATTTTTTTCAACAGATAATTCTTCTGCTTCTATTTTTATTTTTTTTGCTTCTTCTTTATTAATGATACTTTCTTTTCCATTTTGTACAACTTTATATGAGCTGTCGTTGAGCATGACAATATCACTATATATATTTGGAAGAATAATTGCTCCGTTTATGCCTATTAACCCCAATTTCCCTCGAAAAGTTGTATGAGCTATTCCATCTTTAAAGCTTGAAATTTCGTTATATTTACATGGGATAATAATTTTCCCATTAATACTGATCAATCCTTGTCTGCCTTTTCTGAAAGTACTTGCCAGTCCTTCTTTGAAAACAGATATTTCATCATACACATTAGGGATAATAATATTCCCTTGCTTGTCAATCATTCCCTGCTTTCCATTACTCCATGTCCAGTTTAAACTATCATTATATTTTGTGACTTCATCATAAGCTTTTTCTGAATTTTGTTGAGAAAAAACATGAAGATTTGCAACTGCAATCAGGATGGATATTATAATTAGCTTTTTCATATATTTGAATTTTGTGCTTTCAGCAACTACTTATGGTAGTTAGCTGTCAGCTATTTGTAAATAGTATTGAATTAATATTTAGAAAGAACCTGAAACCTTGAACTTGAAACTTTTTTATTCACCGGTGTTTTCAGTTATATGACGAATTGATATTTTGATTTGTTACAGGTGTAATTGAAAAGATATTATTATTTTTCTCCTTTGATAATTTGTACGCTGGAAGAGTAGAATGCAAGGGTCTCAAGCTTACCTTCAGAATCATAGGTTTTTTTAAGCTTCATATTTTTCCCTGCGATCTTATTAACACCTTTTAAAATCACATCGGCAACATCAAGGAATGAAATTTTAGCTTGTGATTTGTTGCTATCTTTAGCAAAAGTTTTCTGTGCTTTTGCCAATAAATATTGTTTAATAGTTTGTTTTTTAACCATTCTAATTTTAGCATGATAATGAGCAAAGTTGATTTTTGGACTAACATGTTCAGGCTCCTCATTAATTAATGCTATAATTTTTTTACTTTCAATAGGTATTGTTTTTTCAAGATTATCAATCTCATGGTTCTCTATGTGGTTTTTTTGTTCAATATTTTTAGTTTTGTTTTTCATTTTATTTTCAGCAACAAAGTTTTTTGAATCATACATAGTTGGTTTTTTAACCATTTTATTAACGATATTTAGTTTTGGAGTTTTTAGTTTTGGAACAAATAAATCGTTACTTTTTAACTTTTCTGATTTTAAAATATTTGCATCTTTTTGTTGCGTTCTTTTAGCATATTGATTTCTATTTGATGTATCTGGTCTTGAAATATACAACAAAAAAGCAATCATAATCACTGCGGCAGTTGATAAACCTATAATAATTGCTTTTCTGTAATTTCTAATTATTTCAAATCTTTTCAGGGATACTTTATTTCCAAAAATAATATTTAGGTCAGGTTGTAGTTTTGTTTTAGCAAACACGCTAAATTCCCGATATTTATCAGGATTTTTTAAGAGATATTTTTCAAAATAATTTTTCTCTTGCTGATTCATGTCTCCTTCAATATATGCAATATTCAGTTCTGCAAAATTATCATCTGAAATCAGTAAAGGTTGTTGTGTAATTGCTTTAAGTAAATTTTTATCAGCGAATTTTATTTCAGAAACTGGTAGTGTTATTTCTTCAAAATTGCTAAATTCTTCGGTTAGATCAGGATTTTTTGAAAGAAATAACATGAGCATGGAAATCTGTTCTTCAGATAATTTACCATCGAAGTAATCAATGAAAAATATTTCGTAATTATTTCTTTTAATTTCCATTTTTTTTAACATCAAACATCAAACATCAAACTTTAAATAACCGTCTCCATTGATCCTATGTACTGCTTTAAAAACAATCTCGCTCTATAAATATATACTTTTACCTGCGATTCATTCAGCCCTGTAATTTCACCAATTTCAGCATACGAATATCCTTCATAATCTCTCAACATAATAACGGCGCGTTGATCTTCAGGCAAATTATTTACAGCTTTATGTAGAATTTCATTGAGATCAGAATATTGATCATTATGCGAATATTTCTGCACATCAACTGTGTCAAAATCGGCTCTCTTTTTTTCCCTGCGTACCAAATCTATCATTGTATGATAGGCTATTGTAAAGAGATATGATTTTGCTTTTTCTGCTTCAATGTTTGCATGATTGATCCATAATTTCTCAAAGCTGTCTTGTATAATATCATGC
>JAVHQG010000142.1:0-4055 GCA_036171035.1 Bacteroidales bacterium | reverse complement strand
AATTAAATCCCTTCGGGATTAATATAAAAATGAAGTGAGAAATGTTAGTTATTTACTGTGTCTAAAGCCATATAGCTTTTATCAGTAAAAAAGTTTAGGTCAATCAATACGGATGACCATATAACTGAGCCGGAAGAATTAATTTTAACAGATGTTGTACCGTCATCACCTGAGCCTGTGAGCAAAATATTTCTGTCGTTATCGGTTTTCATATCAGTTAAAATATAAGTACCAACTCCTGTAGGATTGTAGGATATATGCCATAATTCATTTCCGAGCGGATCGTATTTTATAAGAAGATAATCTACTTTATAATTCGGATAGTATGCTGTACCTGCAACATAGATATTACGGTTGATATCGGTCCTTGTGCTGGCACCGTTTTTTTGACCTTAGACCTACACGCATGCCCAACAGGGCTAGGGTTTAAATATCAAAAATATGGTCGCTAACATGGTGTTAGAGCCTGGTCGATTTCATCATATTTATGTTTTATTAGTATCATTTTATTGTTGTACTATCAAGTGCGTTTGGTTATCAGGTTGGCTAAGTTAATAATTTTTCAAAAGGGAGGAGATTTTTAAAATAATTTAACTTTCCGCTTTGGAAAAGTGTTGGCAAAAAAGGACAACCTCTTTTTGTTTTTCGGATTTGAGGGAAGCCATCAGCGAAAAACAAAATGTGGTTGCAATTGTGTTGGTGGCAGTGTATTGCTTGTGTGATTATGAATTCTATTTATTATTTATTTTACCGTTGTTTGTTATAGAATGACAAATATTTCGTATTTTTGCAGGGTTAAATTTAGAATGAAAGGACAAAACAATGGATTTACTAGTAAAAATTAAAGAAAATTCTTTAGAAAGCGATATTATTGGCTTAATCAGTTATTTAAAATCGCAGAGATGTGTTAAGAAATTTGATGTTCGTGCTGACAATTTGAATACGATTAATAGCATATCGGACAAAGAAACACTTAATGCCATGCATTTGACTTCTTCAAAAGCACTATCAACATTTTTAGAAAACGAAAAGGAATCAATTTTTTAAATGAGAGTTTATCAAGGTGAAATTGTAGAAGTAAATTTTCTACTTCCCAGCGGAGAAACTAAACCGCATCCAACAATTGTAATATCGAACAATATTGTAAATGAATATGAGGACGCTTTTATTGGTGTGATGATTTCTTCTTCTGCGCCTCATGATGAATTTACTTATAATCTCTCAAATGATATGCTTACAAAACCTACGAAAAAAGCATGTCAGGTAAGAACTCAATTAATTTCATTAATTCCAGAAAGCCAAGTAATGGGAAAACATGGCAGTATTAAAAAACAATTTCTGCAAGAAGTTATTGAAAAAATTAATGAAAGTGTACTGAATATAGATTAAGAACTACATTGGCTGATTGCCATATTCTGTCAATTTAATATGAGGAAGATTCCCTAATTTATATTTCTTTGATTTAAGTTCTGAATTTACTTTTTCTATTGAGTAACCAAAATAATTTGAAATATAATGATAGTGTGGTTGGTTACCTTGCCAAGTTTCTTAACCTTAAACCTATGAGTTAATTTAAAAAACAAAATGTGGTTGGACTTGTGATGATGGCAACGTTAGCTGGTGTGGTTATTTTTGTATTAAAAAGCCAGAGGTTCAAGTATTATACATTCTGTTCCATAATTCATTTGTTAATCCAATATTATATTCAACTATTTTTTTTATTCATTTTGGCTTTTGAGAATCTTATAAACTATTCTAATTTTTCAAGAATCTACCACCCGATATGTCCCAAAATTTATTGAAAAATGCAATGAATTTTTCAATTACTGTTTCCCGTATTTTGGTACGATCGCCAGTGGGTGTGAATCGTGATACAGGAGGTAATACTTTTGTGATAGATGTACCTGTCTGCTGAACAAATCCATCACGAAAAGCGTTGTTGATGAATTTATATGTTTCGTCTTTGTCCAATTTTTCTTCTGTTATGATGCTATCTAATTCTTCCATTTTTTTCGTATCAACAAAAGAATGCCAATCATCGTTGACATTAGCTGTGGGTGTTAATGAATCAATAAATTTTATGATAAGTTCTTTTTTGTTGCGCAGTTCTAAGCTGGAATCAATAGCCTTGTTGATGCTTATTACTATTTCTTTGTCATTTAAATGTCCTTCGTGATATTTACGGATTAACTCAAGAATATAGTCAATGTTGATTTCGACTTGCTTGATAAGCTCCATTTCAAACACTATATCATCATTCACATTTTCGACATCGCCTTTGTTTTTGCTGCGAAATTCGTTGTAAAGATTGATATACATGCTGTGATAATCCTGCACATCACGTTCGGTTAAAATCTCATTACCGGCAAAGTCATCGAAGACGGAAAGAATATTTTTCGCTTTCAGGATAGCTCCGTATAATTTTATAAAGTTTTTCTGATTCTGTTCGCCAATAATCTGTAATCCCACAGGGAATTTTTCCAACAATTCACTAACCAGAGCGGCATAGCCGGGTACATCTTTTTTTCCATCATTATAGCCGTTGTAATATTCATCATAGGTTTTTAGCAAAACAATGCCGCTTGCTTCCTTGTCACCAAATAGCGCAATACTTTTGTTGGTTGCTTCTTCCAGGTTGCGGAAGCAAACGATATTGCCAAAGGTTTTAATGGAATTCAGAATACGGTTGGTGCGTGAAAAGGCTTGCAAAAGTCCATGCAGTCGTAGGTTTTTGTCCACCCAAAGCGTATTCAATGTAGTTGCATCGAAGCCCGTTAAAAACATATTGACCACAATGAGTAAATCAATTTCTCGATTTTTTACGCGTAATGATACGTCTTTATAATAATTTTGAAATTTATCACTCGATGTGTCGTAATTGGTTTTGAACAATCCATTATAATCTTCTATTGCCGACCCCAGAAAATCGCGGGAACTTTGGTCTAACTGGTTGGTATCTTCAGGATTTTCATCTTCAATAATTCCTTCTATTTCCTCCTCATTTACGCCAAAACTATAGATGGTCGCTATTTTTAATTTTTGTCCATCAGGTAATAGTTTCATTTGTTTTTTAAACTCAGCGTAATAGGCTATAGCCATATCAATAGATGATACTGCAAAAATGGAGTTAAACCCGGAAAGCCTGATTTTTTGCTTGGCTTCTTCAATTTTATTACGGTCGCGAGCCGAAACCATTTCTTCAACATTTGTCAAAATACTATGAATATACGACTTGTCATTGCGTTTGGTTTTTTGATTAAAATGCTGAAGAATATAAGTCACATTATTGCTGATTCGCTGCGGTGCTGCTAATGCATTTTCGCGGTCAATGTCCCACACCTTGGCATCCTTGATATTTTCTTCCTCACGCATGGTGCGGATATAATCAATGCGGAAGGGCAGCACATTTTTATCGTTAATGGCATCCACAATTGTATAACTGTGCAACTTAGTGCCAAATGCCTGTTCGGTAGTTCTTAAATCAGGATTGGCGCCACTGCTTGCATTTAAGGCGAAAATAGGCGTGCCGGTAAAACCAAAGAGGTGATATTTTTTGAAAGTTTTGGTTATTGCCTTGTGCATATCGCCAAATTGTGAGCGGTGGCACTCGTCGAAAATGATAACGAGATGTTGATTGAAAACAGGGTGATTTTTTTGTTTCTTGATAAGAACCGCCAGTTTCTGAATGGTGGTTATGATAATGCGTGCATTGGGGTCTTCGAGTTGTTTTTTGAGAATGGCGGTGTTGGTATTGCTGTTTGTGGCTCCTTTTTCGAACTTGTCGTATTCCTTCATGGTCTGATAGTCGAGGTCTTTTCTATCCACCACAAACAAAACTTTTTCAATAAACGGCAATTTACTTGCCAGCTGTGCTGTTTTAAAAGAAGTGAGGGTTTTGCCACTGCCGGTAGTATGCCATATATATCCTCCTCCTTCTATTTTACCATATGTCTTGTAATTGTTTGATACATTTATTCTCCCCAAAATACGCTCAGTCGCTACAATCTGATAAGGTCGCATTGCCAGCAACAATTTATCGGATGTGAAAACGCAAT
>JAVHQG010000141.1:0-4056 GCA_036171035.1 Bacteroidales bacterium | reverse complement strand
TAGTCATTTCGACCAACGAGAGAAATCTCTGACTCATCATCCCATCTTCTCCCCAAAGTCATTTCGACCAACGGGAGAAATCTCTGACTCATCTTCAAATCATCAAATCTTCAAATCATCAAATCTTCAAATCATCCCATCATCCCATCATCCCATCATCCCATCATCAAATCATCAAATCATCTTAATACCTTTTTTCCCAACGGAATCTTCACAAACACAGTTGTTCCAACATCTACAGTACTTTCAATTGAAATTTCGCCACGAACACAATCAACATAATTTTTCACAACAGAAAGACCAAGTCCTGTACCCTTTATTGTATCAACGTTTGTTGCACGATGGAACGGCTCGAAAATATGCTCCAAATCTTTTTCGGGAATACCAATTCCAAAATCTTTTACAATTAAATGAAGGATTTCGTCGATAATCGAAATTTTTACTTCTACACAATTTCTCTGATTAGAATATTTCACTGCATTTGAAACAATATTACCCAAAATATGTTGCATCATCGACTCATCTGTTTCAATAATATCAAAATCTTTGGGCATATCAACATGAACAGGGACAGAATCTCCGAAACTTGAAGACACATCATGCAAAATGGAGTTCATCACTTTGATAAACGAAAATCTCTTAATCGTCACTTTCATGTTGCCACTTTCCTGCTTCCCATATGTTGAAACATCTTCGAGTAGCGAATTTGTGTATCTAATAGAGCCATAAATTTGTTCAAAATATTCTTTCCGCTTCACCTCGTCCCATTTATGTCCATAGCGTTCAAGCAGCTCAATAGATGTCTGCATGCCTGCCAGCGGTGTTTTAAACTCGTGCGACAACACAGAAATAAAACGCAATTTCAGCAAATTCAGTTCTTTCTCTTTTCGAAGTGCTGCCTCCATATCTTTTTCCGCTTCTTTTCGCTTTGAAATATCGCTCATAAACGCCTGATATGTACCATCGGGCATTTTTTTAGTTTTCATTTCAACAGAAACAAGAGTGCCATCCTTCCTTGTTAAAAGACGTTCTTTGATAACAATCTCTCCTTTATTCAGCAAATCATACCGAAGTGGAATTTTTCCTCTAACTTCATCAGAAAATAACTGATTCATATTCATCCTCAACAATTCCCCTTTTGTGTAGCCGGATAAATTACATGCCCTGCTATTTACATCAATAAAATTTCCTTTCGGATCGCCCATAAAAATCGCATCCACAGCCTGTTCTACAGTTATCTGTAGTTTCTCTTCACTTATTTTTAATTCTAATCTTCCTTGCTCTACTTCTGCGATTTTTGCTAATAAATCTGTATTTCGCCGCCCTAATTCAATGGTTCTTTCATCAACTTTAACTTCCAGATTCATCATTGTATTTGCTAGTTCAGTTTCGCTATTTTTTTGTGCAATCACTCCTGCAATGATATTTGCAATAGACAGCAAACTCTCTTTTTCAAAGCTGTTTTCTACATGATTTTCTTTCAAATAAAGGTTAATCACACCCAGTGTTTTCTCTGCTAACGTAATAGGCACACAATAGTTACCATGTTGAACAATGCCTTCATACCGCACCTCGTGATTGTGGGTTAAACAATCTGCAAATTGTATCTGCCCTGTAGCCGCAGCCTTGCCACAAAGACACTGATTCAATGAAACATTTTTACATTTTTCAATGATTTTCCCATCCAGATTGTTTTGAGAAATCATTTCAAGTTCTTTTGTGTTTTCATTGAAAAGAAAAATACATCCTTTATCGTCTAATGACAACCACTTCAAAGTAAGTATTAATTGAAAAGATTGATTCAAAATATTGTTTATTGTAAGCTCTTTTTGAGAAAGTTTTAAAATAGAATTGATAACATTTTGAACCTCGTATCTTCTTTGATTTTCTATCTCAAGTTTTTTTCGTTCTGTTACATCTGAAAGTGCCACCAACACTGCTGCACCATCTTCCAACATAATATTTTCACTCGATAAATTCACATGTTTTACAATGCCATTACAATTCAATTCCAATTCATATTCTTCTACCTTCTCTCCTTTCATACGCCTTTTCATGTTTGTAAGAGCCAAATCATGGTGGTGTGGGGCAATAAAATCAAGAACATTCCTTCCTAAAATTTCTGATGCAGTTAGGTTTACCGTTTTTAATAAAATATCGTTGGCAAATAAAAAGCGACCATTACGATGAATCAGCAGCATGTTCGGAAGACAATCAATAAGACTTTTGTAGCGTGCTTCACTTTCACGTAGTCTTTGTTCGGCACGTCTTCGCAAAAGAGTTGTTGCAACATTGCTCATAAAAATTTCTATCAACTCCACAGACATTTCCAAGTTGTCATCAACAGAGAGAATTACCGCACTACCCAGCAACGTATTATTACGAGCTAAACCAATGCTGTAACATGACTGTATTTGAAGTTCTTTTTCAATGATTTTGCAAATTGCTTCCGGTATTTGACCCATCAAAATCTGTTGCAAACCATTTTTCACATAATGCAATTTCCCTTCTTTCAAATTATGATAAACTTCTTCATTCAAAGGAAGTGTTAATCCAACAGGATTTGTACCCAGTAAATCAGCTACGTTTTGCAAATTTCCATCAAATCCTTGAATGGCTTCGACGATAAAAGTATTATTACTTTCATGAAACGAGCTTATTATTATTACCGCTTTATTTAGTAATTTAGTTAATGAATCAGCTAAAGATTCGTAAATATTGCAATCAAAAGGCATCTCCGTCACATTGATTGTTTCCAGAAAGAGCATATTTAACTGTTCCTTTGTCTTTTCTTCTTTTTCTTCAATTTTTTTCCTGTCAGTAATATCTTTTAAGATATGTACAACTCCGGTAACATCACCCATTGAGTCGAAAATCGGATCGGCTGTTATCTCTTCCCACCGATTGCCATTTTTCATGATGCTTGTCTCTCTTTTCTTGCTTTTCAAAGCTTTTTGCGTAGGGCAATCGGAAACAGCATGATTTGTTTGGTGTATAACATTCCAACAATAATTACCGATTATATTTTCTCCATTCTTACTATAACGGTCTTCCATTGCTTTATTTACGCAAACAAGCTGACAAAAATTTGTAAAAACAGCAATAGCATCGGGGATAGCATTAAAGGTATGATGCCACACTTTTGCGGCATTTTCAATTGCATCTTTAGCCTCCTTTTCGTTTGTTGAATCCCACAATACACCATACAACGTTACTGGTTTTCCCAATTCATTGCGAAGTACTTTCCCTCGTGAAATTAAATATCTTATTTGTCCATCAGGTTTAATGGTTCTGTATTCCGGCTCATAGGGTACATTATTATCAATGCTTCGTTGCAGTGCTGTTTGAATATTAATAATATCATCAGGATGAACACAATTAAAAAACTGTTCGGGCAAACCGGTAAAATTCTCAAAAACAATACCAAGAAGGTTACACGATTGTTTGTCAAATTGCCTGATGTTTGTTTCCAGATTTAAGCTCCACACACCCATTTCTGCCGATTGCAAAGCAATTTCAAGATTTGCCTTGTTCTCTTTAATTGTTTTTTCTGTTTTTTTACGTTCTGTAATATCACGTGCAATGCCAAATATCTCATGGGGTTTTCCATCTTTAAGTTTAAGATAGCTATTGACTTCCAAATTTATTTTTTTTCCATTCACACAATTCAACACAACTTCATATTGCGTATAAGGAGAGCCTTCTTTAATTTTATATTGAATTTTACTAAATGCCATTTGATACTGATCGTCATCGAGAAAATCTTTCATGTTAGGTTGTTTCCCCGATGGGTCAGGCATAAATCCAACAACTCTTGCAGCCGTTTTATTATAAGAAATAAAATTTCCTTGAAGGTCGATTGTGTAAATTAAATCATGTGCATTGTCGAAGAGTTCACCATATCGAGTTTCGCTTTCCAACAAGGCCTTTTGCGCCTTGTTTAAATTATTTTCAGTTTCAATCTGATGGAAAACACGTTCCAGAACAGCAGGCAATGCGTAAATGAGTTTTCTGTCTTTTATTAGATAATCTATTGCTCCGTGTTTCATCATACTC
>JAVHQG010000140.1:0-52465 GCA_036171035.1 Bacteroidales bacterium | reverse complement strand
TCATTCTTGACATTTTCTTATCTGACACTGAGTTTTCTTACAAGAACTAATTATTTTTTTATAACACTTGATAAAAGTTATCACATATTGTTTCACTTTTTTTTATTTACTAAATCAAGTTATAGCTATAGATGTGTCAAGTTTTAAAAACAACACATTTAATGATTCTATAAAAATTATTTGTAACGATACAGGATCATGGGAAACATCTAATTTTAAAGGCTATGATTACCGCAGCCAATCGTACTACACTTCACTGCAACAAGGCGATTCCTTAAATATTACAATTATTGTTTACGCCAAACAAGATTTTAGAATTACCGCATTGTGCGATAAGTCACTGGGAAGCATAAGCTATAAAATCGTAGAACCCAACCGTGAAAATATTTCTAAAATTAACAAAATTAACGAGAATGAAGAAATCATATATAAACTTGACGAATATGGAGAACAAATTTTAGGTGGCGACGATAAACCTGTGGTGCTAAGCAAAGAAATTTTGCGCGATACAATCTGGGATAACACAGTAATAGTCCATGAGACCATCTTATATGACAATGAAACAAGCGATGGAATATCATTTTATGACATTAAAAATCTTGAAGCAAGCAAGCGACTTGTTATAAAACTTAAAGTCAACGGAAACACAGTTGAAACCCGTGGGTGCGTAGCTATTCTTGTTGGCAGAAAATACGTATCACCATTTAAAATAGCTAACAAATAAGAGTCCACTCCGAAAAGTCTTTTAACCCCTAAATCCCCTAAAGGGGACTTTAAAGGCACACTGATTTTCAGCGATTTCCCTTCAGGGATCAAGGGCAAAAAATCGCTGGAAAATATTTTTTGGACTTTTCGGAGTGGACTCAAATAATAAATTCTTACAGCAAAAATCTAATGACTATTTTTTGTCAAAAATCCATTTTGAATTACAATACATTTTGTTAATTTTAGCACTTGAATATTTTATTATTTAACAACTAAATTAAAATCACATGAGCGAGTCCATACTTAAAGCATTGATGCAATTATTTGCAATCATTGCTAATACTGAATCCGCAGAAGAAGGCGTATCTTCCACATCACGAAACATTGTAGAGTCGTATCTTAAACAACAACTAAATAAAGAACTTTTAGATGAATATCTCGGAATATATGATGATTTTATTACCAAACACCATAATAAAGGAGGGAAGAAGAAATTATCATCAAATTCAGTCAAGGTATTAAAAATATGTGAACAGATCAATGATGAACTTCGGCAAGATCAAAAAATGCTCGTGTTGCTTCAACTGATAGAATACGTCAGCTATGGTGAGACAATAACCGACAAAGAACTTCAATTTGCGCAAACTGTAGCAGAAACTTTCAATATTTCAGCCACTGAATATCAAAATGTAAAAGAATTTGTATTTGATAATATCAGCGAAGTTCTTGAAAAAGATAAAATTCTCATAATTGATTCTCACCTTGAATCGTGGTCACCTGAAATTAAGCATATTCACAATGAAAACTTGTCTGGTCGCATAGTTGTAATATATATCAGCAGCACCAACATGTACGCATTCCGCTATAATGGAAGAAGCGAATTATTTCTAAATGGTCGTAACATCAAACCAAACTGGGGTTATTTATTACCTGGAGGAGCTTCCATCAGAGGACATAAAATTAACACAGTATATTACAGCGATATAGCAGGAATGTTTTTGCAAGATAAAACAAAATCAAAAATAATTTTTGAAGCAAAAAATATAGAGTTCAGGTTTAAAAATAGTGAAAATGGAATTCAAAAATTCAATTTCATTGCAGAAGGTGGTCATTTAATTGGAGTAATGGGTGGAAGTGGTGCAGGGAAATCCACATTATTGAATGTTTTCAATGGGAACCTCATGCCACAAAAAGGCGAAATTTGCATCAATGGATTTAATATCTACACACAGCGCGACAAAGTAAAAGGAGTGATTGGATTTGTTCCACAAGACGATTTACTTATTGAGGAATTGACCGTATATCAAAACCTTTATTACAATGCAAAATTATGTTTTGATAATTTCAATGAAGAGGAGATGAACAAATCTGTTTGCGAAGTTTTGCAAGATTTGGATTTATATGAAATACGGAACTTAAAAGTTGGTGGTCCCTTAAATAAATTCATTAGCGGAGGACAGAGGAAGCGATTAAATATTGCCCTTGAACTCATTAGAGAACCATCAGTAATGTTTGTGGATGAGCCTACATCAGGACTTTCGTCAATGGATTCTGAAATGGTAATGGATCTTTTAAAAGAGCAATCACTCAAAGGGAAACTACTTATCATCAACATCCATCAGCCGTCATCAGATATCTACAAAATGTTTGATAGAATTCTTATTATGGACAAAGGCGGTCATCCGATATATCTGGGAAACCCCATTGATGCTGTAACATATTTCAAAAAAATGACTAACCACGTGAACGCTGAAGAAGGGGAATGCATTACATGTGGGAACGTTAATCCTGAGCAAGTGTTACAAATTGTGGAAGCAAAGGTTGTGGATGAGTATGGCAAATTAACAAGAAGCCGAAAAATCTCATCAAAAGAATGGTATGGGCACTTTAAAGAGAATATTGAATCAAAACTTAAACATGAGGAAGTAACAGACCCCATCCCTGAAAATAAATTTAAAATCCCGGGCATCATCAAGCAGTTTAAGATTTATGCTACACGCGATATTTTGTCGAAACTCACCAACAGGCAATACGTATTACTTACATTTCTTGAAGCACCCGTTCTTTCATTAATTCTTGGATATTTTACCAAATATGTTGTTGGAGACACGTACATCTTTAGCGAAAACGAAAATTTACCGGCATATGTTTTTATGTCAGTGGTTGTGGCATTGTTTCTAGGTCTTACCATTAGTGCTGAAGAAATTATTAAAGACAAAAAAATTCAACAACGCGAGCAGTTTTTGAACTTAAGCCGATCTGGTTATTTGTTCTCAAAAATTCTTATAATGTTCGCAATTTCAGCCATTCAAACATTGACATTTGTAATGCTTGGTAATCTAATTCTTGGGGTGAGTTCAATGGATATTAACTATTGGCTTGTGCTATTTTCAGCCTCATGCTTTGCCAATATGCTCGGACTAAATATTTCTGCAGCACTGAACTCCGTAGTCACAATTTACATTTTAATTCCATTTATTTTGGTGCCACAACTTCTGTTAAGCGGTGTGATTGTAAAATTCGATAAGCTCCATAAAAATTTCTCATCTCACTCATATGTCCCTGTTGCAGGCGATCTTATGACCTCGCGATGGGCTTATGAGGCAATCATTGTAACCCAATTCAGAGACAATAAATACCAAAAGAATTTCTTCAATATAGAAAAAGAAATAAGTTATAATTCCTATCGTTCAAATTATTTGATACCAGAGCTAGTATCAATGATAGACAAGTGTGAACAAGATATGGTTAACAAAACAAAATCTAATAATATCGGACACAACTTACTTGTTGTTTCAAATGAAATAAAAAAACTTTTAAAATCAGAGTGCGATGCAAATTTTAAATATCTTGATAAGTTAAATGCAACTTCATTTAATGCAGATATTGCTGAAAAGACAAGAAAATATCTTGATAAAAATAAAAAGTTTTTTGCAAAACAATTAACTGAAAAAGAGAGTGAAAAAGATGCAAAATATAAAGAACTGCTAAAGCAATTTGGCAGCAAAGAAGCACTGGAAGAATTCAAGAAACAATATCATAATGAGAATGTTACAAATATTGTAACCAATGCTCAAGAAATAAAGAAGACCTTTGAAGAAGACGATCAGATTGTGCAAATTATGAATCCAATATACAAAGACCCGGATTCAAAAATAGGAAGAGCACAGATGTATGCACCGGTAAAAAGAATCTTCGGGTTTAAAATTGACACATTTTGGTTCAATATCATGTTTATATGGCTCACTACATTATTCTTTTATTTTATTCTAACATTCGATCTTATGAAAAAAGGGTTTGAATATCTCGGGAATATTAAATTAATAAAAGTTGTGAAAAAAATCAGTTCAAATAAACAAGAAACTGGATCGTGAAATAAGTTATAACGTTATAAAGTTCGGTTGTTAAACGTATGTTGCTTAGCTTCGGATATTGAGTCTGTCGAAGTAACTCGAAGTAAAAATAAATTATCGACCAACGCCAAACAACAAGTTCCTTTGTATGATACCTAATACCATGTCGCTATGAAAACCTCGTTTCTTTTATTTATATTTCTATTCGTTGTCGCATCTGTTTCTCTTGCACAGCTTACAATTGAAGATCTTGATGCAGATGAAAAAAATGATCAAAAACAGCAACAACAAGAAATGCCTAAGATCACAGATCCGCAGCAATTGCTATATTACAAAGCTGATACTCTAGACAAGGCAGAAAAATATCTTGAAGCAGCAGAAGTCTATCACCAAGCAGCTTTGAAAAAGAAAGATTCATCAGATGCTGTAATGAAAATTTCATCAAGATCCTATTCTGCATCAGGTATCTGTTATTATCTCATAGGGCAATTTGATAAAGCAATTGAAGCCTTTCAAAATGGACAAAAGATTGATACAAAAATTAAAAATGAAGAAGGGATTTCGACAGCATACAATAACATAGGAATGGTTTACAAAGCATGGGGGAACTATGAAAAAGCACTGGAATTTTATCAGCAAGCACTGGATAATTATACAAAGAATAACAATAAAGACGGTATTTCTACAGCTTATAACAACATTGGTGTTGTATATGACAGCAAAGATATGAACGACAAAGCACTGGATCAATACCTCAAATCATTCAAAATAGATCTGGAACTTGATAACGTCGCAAAAATGGCCATAAGGATGAATAACATAGGCTCTATCTATGTAAAGAAACGAGAATATGACAAGGCACTAAAATATTTTATGGATGCACTACAAGAAGACTTAAAACTTGAAAACAAGAAAGGAATTGCAACACGATTAAACAATATAGCATCAGTTTATCAGCACAAAAAACAATACAACCAAGCAATTTCATATTATCAGGAAGCTTTAAAAATAGACTCTTCACAGAACAATCAAAAAAGCATTTCAGAGAGATTAAACAATATTGGATATGCTTATAAGCTATCTGAAAATTATGATGAAGCAATAAAATATTTTCTGCGTTCCGTTGAAGTAAAGGAAAAGCTACGCCTCACTGCACCAGGCGATATCCGCAGAGATTATCTTGCCAGCCAGATTGATACCTATCAGAATTTAATTTTATCATACATTAAAAAAAATGATTTTACCAATGCTTTTAGGATCATTGAACTCAGCAGCTCAAAGGTTCTTGCAGAAAGACTTTCAAAATCCTCTAACGCATTTACGCTGACATCTCTTGAAACCTTGCAAAAAAATCTTGACCCAAAAACTGTTGTACTAATTTTCACAACCATTGATCAGCCGGCTATAACCCTTATGTCTATTACGAACGACAAAGCTAATGCAATTGAAAGAAGCAAAAGTGATTTTGTAAATACCAGTTTAAATAACCCAAATGTGAAATCATTTATCATGTCGAAAATTCCATTTGAAGAACTCGAAAAATTTCAAGCATTCATGGTGGCCAAACAAGAAGATCGTGACAAAAAATTTGAAGAAAAAATATTTGAGACAGTCATTCACAGCTACCGTGATATGCTGATGAAACCCAAAGCCGAGAATGAATCTAAGCTGAAAGAATTATCAAAGCTATTTTACAATTTTCTGATTGATCCTGTTAAAGATGTTATTGCAGGACATACAAACCTTTTAATTGCACCGGGTGGAATATTAGGCTATTTGCCTTTTGAAACACTTTTAAATGCTGACAATAAATATATAGTAGAAAATTTTGATATTACATACACACAATCATTAAGCGTTTCAGAAATGCTGAAAACAAGAAAATACCCTACAACCAGAAAGTCAATGCTAGCACTCGGTGGCGCAGTTTACAACGAAAAAACGTATAAAGAAGATATGAGTGCCGGAGAAAAACTTGGCACACGTGGTAGTGGAATGGGAAAAATAAATCCAAAGCAACTATCATATATTCAGAAAAAAGTTGATAAAGCAATTGCTGAAGGGAGGGCACTTTCAGACGAGTATAAGACATTAGGATATGAAAAATGGAGCAACCTTAAAGGGAGTTTAGTCGAAGTGAGGGCGATTACAAAGATTGTAAATAAATGCGATACAATTGTCGGTGCAAAAGTAAGCGAATCTACTTTTAAATCACTTGCAAAGGACAAAAAGCTTGGTGATTATAAAGTACTGCATTTTTCGTGTCATGGAATGACAATCCCCGAATTGCCTGAAATGAGTGCATTAGTACTTTCGCAGATAGAATCAAAAAATGTTGCAGATAATCAAGATGGATATTTGCGCATGGGAGAAATAGCAGATCTTAACTTACAAGCCGATTTTGTAAATCTCTCCGCCTGTGAAACAGGACTTGGTAAAATATACAGCGGCGAAGGTGTGGTGGGTCTTTCACAATCATTTTTGATTGCCGGAGCAAATGGAATTTCGGTATCGCTTTGGGAAGTAGCAGATAAATCAACTGCCCAGTTTATGGTTGAAATGTATAAACAGGCAGAAAACGAGCATATGACATATGCGCAGGCTATTAATATTGTAAAAAGAAAATTTATTAATGGCGATTTCGGATCTAGTTGGAAAATGCCATTCTTTTGGGCTCCATTTGTGTATTACGGACAATAATTTTTAACACTGCTAAAGCCATACACAATCTATTATTGATCTATATTTATTTGATTTGTAAACAATGACATAAATTAATCATTGCTGACATTTTTTTTTATTTTTCATTATTAGTAATATCTTTGTCTCTATGTTTAACTAAAATTAAATCGTTTATGAAGAAATTATTTTATTTTGTTATGGCAGTTGCAGTGGCAATTGTTGTATCATGTTCAGGTGGTCCAAGCAAAAAACTTGTTGCTACATGGAAATGCGATGGCGTTGAAATTACAAATCTTGATGAAGTTATTCAACAAGCACTTGCAACTGTTCCAGACAGCCTTAAAGAAGCACAGAAACAAGCAATGGAAGATGGCATGAAACAAGGTTTTGAAAAAATGAAAGGCGCACTTACAATGACTTTCAAAGATGACAAAACTTTTGAATCAGCTATGGATGGAAAAACAGACAAAGGAACTTGGGTTTTAAGCGAAGATGGAAAAACTTTAACAACCAAACAAGGTGATGCCGGTAAAGAAGACAAATTAAACGTTGATGAACTTTCTGACAGTAAATTAATTGTTAGTGGTGATCAAGGAGGTACAAAAATGAAAATGACTTTTATTAAGTAATTTGATATTTTCTATAAAAAAAGCCACGCTTTTCAGCGTGGTTTTTTTTATATCTTAATACCAACAATCAACTGATCATCTATTTGTTCAATTGATCCTCTCCAATCGACAGATTCCTGTGCTAACATTTTCTGCTGTTCGATCATTGGTCTGTTGTGGATATTCATAAGGAATTCCTTAAATCTTTTATACATATATTTCTTACCTTTAATACCACCAAACTGATCGGCAAAGCCATCAGAAAACAAATACAAACTGTCGTCCTCCTCAATATTGATAACTTGATTTGCAAATAACTGATTGACTCGATCATGAATTCCAATAGGCATCTTATCACCTTTATACTCGTGCAATTCATTGTTACGAAACAAATATAGAGGGTTGTTTGCACCGGCAAACTCAAGTATTTTTTTTTCTCTGAAAATAGCAACAAGTGCAATGTCCATCCCATCTTTTTGCTCTCCAAATTTTCCTGTCTGATGCAATGAATTAATAATATATTTCCGTAACTCATCCAGCACTTCACCGGCATGTTGTATTTCAGGTTTTAAACAGATTTCATTAAGAAAAGTAACACCAAGCATACTCATAAATGCGCCTGGCACACCATGCCCTGTACAATCGGCCGCTGCAGCCAGCAACACACCCGAACGCTCAATATATCTGACAAAATAAAAATCGCCACTAACAACATCTTTTGGTTTAAACATGATAAACATATCCTTTGTGTAAATACCCACATTCTCAAGTTGGGGCAACACAGCCTGCTGTATCCTTTTGGCATATCTTATACTGTCATCAATTTCATTCTTCTGATCAGTGATGTAATCTCTTTGCTTTTCGGCAATATCTTTTTGCCCTTCTATTTCATCACGCTGCGCCAATATTTCCTCTTTCTGCTGATTGATTTCTTCGTTTTGCTGGGCAAGTTGAATATTTGCCTTTTTCTTGTCACGGTATTGCTTGTAAATAATTATTGAGAAAACAAGTATAATTAAAAACCCTGCAAAAAAAGCGATAATAACAATTTTTTGTTGTCGTATCTTAGTTTCCTGAAGTAGTTTTTCTGATCCAAGCAGCTTAATTTGTGTTTCTTTTTTTTCTGTTTCATATTTGGTTTGCATTTCTTGAATAGCTTTCACAGATGCTTCGTTCGTAATTGAATCTTTCATCTCGGAAAAAAGCCTGGCGTAAAACAATGCCTGTTTATAATTTCTTATTGAATCATAAATATTTGTATATAATTCATAGCTCTTCATAACAGTTTTTTTTACATCTATTTCTTTTGAAATAGAAACGCTTTCACCAAGATACGAGATCGCTTTATCATATTGTTTCAAATAAAAATAATTTTGCGAAATGTAGTAAAGTGTAATCGATATTTCAGTTGAATTTTTAAGCTCTTTATTTATTGCCAAAGCATCATGTAAATACGACATCGCCTTATTTAACGTTGATACATCATTTAGAAATTCCCCAAGATCAGAATAGGCACCACCAATGTTTGAATAACTTGCAGCAATTCCATTTTTATCATTAATATCTTTTCTATCCTTAAGCGATTCAGTATAGAACTCAATAGATTTCTCAATGTTATGTTTGTACCGATCTTTAATTTTATTTTTTTTACTGTTGTAAGTCGATTTTAAATTATCAGCAAGATGCACATAAACATTTCCTATATTGTTTAACAAATCAGCCCTATCACGCTTTTTGCTGCTCATTTTTACAATTTCCAAGGCGGAATTAAAATATTCTAAAGCCTTGTAAAGTTTCGCTGTATCATTTCCCACAGAACTGTTTAAATAAAGATTTCCAAGATTGTTATAAGTAGATGCCATAAAATTTTTATTTCCTGCCTTTTCAAATATTTTCAATGCCTGCTGAAAATATTTCACGGCTTCCTCGTGCTTCGCAGCTCTTAACAAAATCAGCCCAATGCTATTTAATGTAATTCCCTCTCCGTTTTTGTCTTTATTAGCTTGTTTCAGCTTCAATGCTTTTAAATAAAAATCAATCGCTTTTTCATACTGACCCCATGCAACATATATTTCTCCTATATTGTTCAGATTTCGGGAAATCCAGATTGTATCACCAAGTTGTTCAAATATTGCTAACGACTTATAATATTTTTTCAACGCTAATTCATTGTTCCCATGCCGTTTATCAATTTTACCAAGATAGTTAATTGATTCTGCTATTCCGGCTTGATAATTTTTTTTTATCGCCTGCTCATTGGCTTGTTTTGCACTTAATATTGTGTTTTTCTCATCATCTATCTTGAGATATTCCTTTGCTAATTTATTCAGATTATTAATCGTACATGTATCACTAGAACATCTTTTCAACTGTTTAATAAGGCTATCTATTTTCCCAGCTCCTTTATTTTGACCAAGCAGTAAGAATGGCATAAACGCAATAATAATAAGAAAGGAAATTACTGTCTTCATAATTGAAATATTGAAATATTGATATAAGTTACAAAAAGAGTATGTGTTTAATAAAACAAGTCAGCTGGGTCAAATATAGTATTTTTATTAATTCAAATAATAACCTAAAATATTAAATATCACAAACCCTAATCATTTTTTAATATTTTTGCAGGATATGAATATTGAAGTAAAAAGGTTTTATCATAGTCTGGTTTTTCCCATATTTTTCGTATTGATTATTTGGTCTGTTAAAGGTTCGGAAAACATCACCGGATCGAGCTTTGTGCATTTTGGAATATATCCACTCACACTAAAAGGGCTGTCAGGTATTTTATTCTCACCGCTGATTCATGCAGACATGGCTCATTTATATGCAAACACCATCCCTTTTCTTACACTTGGAATAGGCTTATTTTATTTCTATAATAAAATTGCATATAAAGTGTTTTTTCTGATCTATATAATCACTGGAACATGGGTTTGGTTCAGTGCACGAGAGGCTTATCACATTGGAGCAAGTGGAATTGTTTATGGTCTTGCATCTTTTGTTTTTTTCAGTGGAATCATTCGAAAAGATTTCAGACTGATGGCCGTTTCATTAATAACCGTATTTTTATATGGAAGCATGATATGGGGCGTATTTCCAATTCATAAAAGAATCTCATGGGAATCGCATCTGATGGGTGGAATTGCTGGTTTGCTTATGGCAATATTTTACAGAAAAGAGGGTCCAAAAAAAATAGAATATTCATGGGAATCAGAACCTGAAGGTGATACTGAAAAAGAAGATGAAGATGAATCGCAAGCATTGGCATGGATGACTGATAAGCCTTATAACGACTACAGTGGTTACATGAAGCGAGCATTTTCTCAGCGAATTCAAAAGATTTCAATAAATGCAGGATTTACTTGTCCAAACCGCGATGGAACAAAAGGAGCAGGTGGCTGTACCTATTGTAATAATCAAACGTTTAGTCCTTTTTATTGTGAACCCGAAAAATCTATTACAAAACAACTGGAAGAAGGAATTGCTTTCTTTTCAGAGAAATACAAGGCACAGAAATATCTTGCATATTTTCAAGCATACACCAACACATATGCTTCCTTAGAAGAATTAAAAAAGTTGTATAATGAAGCACTTTCATTTCCAAAAATAATGGGAATTGTTATTGCAACCCGACCAGATGCTGTTGATAACGAGAAATTGGAATATATTGCAGAACTTTCAGCAAAACACTATGTCGTGATAGAGTACGGTGTTGAGTCAACAAAAGATCATACACTATGGTTTATCAATCGCTGCCATACATTTGAAGAATCAGCAAACGCAATCAGGCTAACTGCTGAGAAAAAAATCCTCACCGGAGCACATCTAATTATTGGGCTACCCGGAGAAGATCGTTCTACAATTTTAAATCATGCTGTGCTTCTATCTCAATTGCCTTTGCATACAATTAAACTACATCAATTGCAAATTATCAAAGGGACAAAAATGGCTGAACAATTTGAACAACACCCTGAATGGTTTAAAGTGTATTCTGCAGATGAATACATTGAGTTGGTTATTGATTTTCTTGAAAAACTTAATCCCACAATTATTGTTGAACGTTTCATCAGTGAATCGCCACTGGATATGGTCATCAGCCCAAATTGGAAAGGGCTTAAAAATTTTGAAATTATTTCAAAAATTGAAAAACGTATGCTTACCCGAAACACATGGCAGGGCAGGCTTTTTGAAAAAGTGAATTAATGTACTCCTGTCAGAAATTTATCAATATTATTTTTGATTCGTGTTTGAACATCTGAAATATTTGCTTTAATAAATTTTTCACCTGTAATGTTTTCATAAAGCTCAATATATCGTTCTGAAACACTCATCGCATATGCGTCTGTGATTTCAGGCAATGTCTGCCCTTGCTTACCTTGAAATCCATTACTCATCAACCATTCACGCACAAATTCTTTGGAAAGTTGTTTTTGTTGTTCATTATTTTGCTGCCGCTCTTCATATCCATCTAAATAAAAATATCGCGAAGAGTCTGGTGTGTGAATCTCATCAATCAAATAAATTTCTTCATCTTTTTTTCCAAATTCATATTTCGTATCAACCAGTATCAAACCTTTTTCTTTAGCCATCACAGAGCCTCTCTCAAAAAGTTTTTGAGTATAAAGTTCAAGCATTTCATAATCTTGCAAAGAAATAAGCCCTCTGTTAATTATTTCTTCTTTAGAAATATCTTCATCGTGCATGCCTTGTTCAGCCTTAGTTGAAGGTGTAATTATAGGCTGTGCAAAACGTTGATGCTCTTTCATGCCATCGGGTATTTTTATACCACAAATCTCACGTTTCCCATCCTTGTACGACCTCCACGAACTCCCTGTCAGGTAACCTCGAATAATCATTTCAACCGGAAAAGGCCTACATAAATGCCCCACAGTGACCATTGGATCAGGGACTGAAATTTTCCAATTAGGAACAATATCTGTAGTTGCATCTAAAAACTTTGAAGCAATCTGATTTAGCACTTGTCCTTTATATGGTATCCCTTTTGGCAAAACCACATCGAATGCAGAAATACGATCGCTAACCACCATTACCAAATATTTATCATCAATATTATATACATCCCGCACTTTCCCTTTATAAAAACTTTTTTGTTTTGGAAATTGAAATTCAGTGCTTGTAATTGTTTGATTTTTGGAGAATTTATCCATGGTTATATCGAATTAGTTCTTGTAAAAAAACTCATTTTTTGCTACAATTTGTGTAAGCGAAGTAAATTATTCGAGTTATAAGTTGTTGTATTTTTTCAAAGAAGTTATTAAAAATTATTCACATCAGCTTTTTCGTAGCAATGAACTGATTTTTGATTAATTTTGGGAAATTTTAAAAATACAAATACAACATAAATAATTCCGCATACAGTTGAAACAGCTTCATTTATTCATATTAAAATCATATCTAGGTCCGTTTATACTCACTTTTTTTATTTCATTATTTGTATTATTACTGCAATTTTTATGGAAATACATTGACGATATTGTTGGGAAAGGGCTGGAATGGCACATTATTGCAGAATTATTACTTTACACTTCAGCCACACTTGTGCCTATGGCACTTCCACTTGCTATTCTTCTTTCTTCAATAATGACATTTGGGAGTCTTGGCGAAAATTACGAACTGGTAGCCTTAAAAGCTGCCGGAATTTCATTGCAAAAAATCATGTTTCCATTGGTTATTCTATCCATAATGATTAGCGTTTTGGCTTTTTTCTTTACAAATAACGTAATGCCACGGGCAAATCTAAAATTCAACGCCTTGCTATACGATATTCAAAACAAAAAGCCACAATTATCAATAAAGGAAGGAATTTTTAATCAAGACATTGAAGGATTTAGTATCAAGATTGGCAGAAAAGATAATGTAAAAAATGTGATGTACGATATGATGATCTACGATCACCGAAACAATTCAGGGAACAAAACAGTTACCATCGCTCAATCGGGAACAATGAATATGTCTAAAGACCGACATTATCTTGTCATGACACTTCAGAACGGATGCACCTATGAAGAACAAAATGACAAGGAAAAGCAAAAATATGAAAAAACACTTCCTCATCAAAGACAAAAATTTGAAGAACAAAGAGTTTTACTTGACCTATCCGGTCTAAAATTTACACGATCAAATGAGAATTTATTTAATAATAATTTTCAAATGTTCACTATCAAACAATTAAATAGAGCAATGGATTCTTTGAAAAAATATTTTGACGAACGCCGTGCTGCTTTTGTTGATGGCTTTATAAAATCAACTATACTGAAAAAAGTACAAGATTCGCCTGATATGGAATCGGCAGAGATGCCGGCAAGAAATCCAACAGATTCAAATGCGATATCACCTATTAAAATCAAAAAAATAACTTCCGCTTCAAAAGACACTTTTTCAAAAGTAACTCCCATAAATATTAATGTTGACAGTCTGTATAAATCGCTAAAAGTTTCTCAACGACAGCAAATTGCTGACTATGCTGCAAACTTAGCCAGATCAGTAAAAACATATGTAAATGCAGCTTCAAATGACTTCGATTTTAAAACAAAAAATTTATTACGTCATGAAATTGAATGGCACAGAAAATTTACTTTATCATTTGCATGTTTGGTTTTATTTTTCATTGGGGCACCATTAGGAGCTATTATTCGCAAAGGAGGGCTGGGAATGCCAATGGTAATCTCTGTCGTTTTCTTTATTATATATTATGTGATTTCCATCACAGGCGAAAAATTTGTACGCGAAGAGGTTATTTCTCCACTTGCCGGGATGTGGCTATCTTCATTTATACTACTGCCATTGGGAGTTTTTTTAACATACAAAGCAGCAAACGAATCCGTGCTTATGAATCCGGCTTTATACATAAGTTCAATGAAACAATTTTTCAGTAAAAAGCCAAAAAAGCAGAATGAAAATACTACAACTAACAAATAAAGTTCCATATCCACCAGAGGAGGGAGGAAGCATTGCGATAAACATCATCACGCAAGGACTTTTAAACGCAGGACATTCGGTAAAAATACTTGCAATGAACACTTCCAAACATCCGGTGGACATGGACATTATTCCACTTGAATACAAGAATACAACTACAATTGAGAGCGTATTTGTTGATAACAGAGTAAAGCCATTTGATGCCTTATTCAATCTTTTATTTACGAATAAATCATATAATATTACACGATTTATTTCCAAAAAATTCGAACAAAAAATCATAGAAATTCTCAAAAAAAATAAATTTGATATTGTTATTTTAGAATCACTTTTTATTGCCCCATATATTGATACAATAAGAACATATTCCAATGCAAGAATAATACTTCGGGCACACAATGTTGAACATTATATTTGGGAGCGAATGGCAAATTCCTGTTCAATTTTTTTTAAAAAATATTATCTTATAGTACTTTCAAAACGATTAAAAAAATTTGAACTCACACATATCAATAAAGTTGATGGCATCGCAGCAATTTCGCCACAGGATGTTACATTTTTTAAACAATTAGGATGCACCGTTCCATTAATCGATATCCCCGTTGCAATAGCACATGTGCCTGATGAGTATGAGACAACAAATGCTGAATTTCCCGGATTTTTCCACATTGGGTCAATGAACTGGATGCCAAATATTGAAGGACTCCGATGGTTGCTTGAAAATATCTGGCCAATAGTATTAAGCAAAAAACCAGACAGCAAACTCACTCTCGCCGGACGGAATTTCCCATCATGGTTCGCAGAACAGCATTTTCGCGGGGTCAATATTATTGGAGAAGTACCCGATGCAGCTGCGTTTATGAACTCAAAACAGGTAATGCTGGTTCCATTACTTTCGGGAAGTGGAATGCGCGTAAAAATCATTGAAGGGATGTCTCTTGGAAAAACAATTATTTCAACAACAATCGGAGCAGAAGGAATTAACTACTCACATCAAAAAAACATCATTATAGCAGATTCTGCCGAAACATTTGCAAATGCCATAATACAATGTGCAGAAGATAAAAAACTTTGTGAAACCATCGGAAGAAATGCCATATTATTAATACAGAACCAATATAATAACAGTATTGTAACAACAAAACTTATTAATTTTTTCAACAAAATATCGGGTAATGAAAAAAATTAGTATTATTTGCTATTATCTTCTAATTATGCTCTCTTTCCCTATTTTATGCTTTGCACAGAAAGCTGACGAGCAATTGCCAATGTATGGAAATGCAGTAAAAACAAGCGAAGAGAAAGAAGCCGATCAGGAATTTATTAAAGAGACTATTGACCTTTATAAATCAAAAGAAAAAGCATTTTCAACATTTATTGATGTAGGATGGAAAAATCTGTCAGAAAATCAAATAGAAATAGCTATTCAAAAATTCAATAAAGCATGGTTACTATCGCCCAATGAAGCCGATTCTTATTTCGGATTTTGTATGGCGTTAACACTACAAAAGAAAAATAATGAAGCTGAAAAAAATTTTGAGACCGGTCAAAAATATGACAAATTGAAAAAAGCCAGCATGAAATATTTTCTGAGAGCATCAAATATATCTGAAAGACATAAAGATACGCTTATGCTGATTGACTATCTGAAAAAAGCTGCCGGCACCGATTTTTTAAATGTTCCGGTATTAAAAAAACTTGCATACTACACTGCCATGAAAGGTTTCTACGATGATGCCTGTTTTGCATATGCAAGCATAATCAGAATTACTCCCAACGACTCAACTGCCTACTGCAACAAAGCCAATATTCTTTTAAAACAGAAAAAACCAGATGAAGCCATTGCTACTTTTTCAGCAGCCATTGTAAAATGCCAAAATCCATTTTTTGATGCATATTTTGGCAGAGCCCGTGCAAAATATGATAAAGGAGATTATCATGGCGCACTTGAAGACTACGCCAAATGCAATGAAATCAATTCAAAAAATCCCGTTTTATTTCGCTTGATGGGTATTACAAAAAACATGCTTTGGGATCAAAAAGGAGCCTGTGAAGCATGGAAAACAGCAAAAAAATTAGGCGACAAACAAGCTGAAGAACTATATAATTCCAAATGCAAATAATATCGGTTTTGATAAGTCGTTTTAAAACACCATTTTTGTAATTTAATTAACAGCTCTGATACTGAAATGAAAATATTTGTCATACTATCGCGTTTCCCATATCCTCTTGAAAAAGGCGATAAGTTAAGAGCTTTTAACCAAATAAAAAGCCTATCAAAAAATCATGAAATAATCCTCTTTGCATTAACTGACACTGCATTGCATAAGGATGCGATGAATATACTCGGAAAATATTGTAAAAAAATCCATGTTTTTCGCCTTACAATGCTCTCTATTCTTTATCATCTAATAAAAGTTTTTTTTAATGGGAAACCTTTTCAAGTAGGATATTTCTATAATAATTCTGCATCGAAAATGGTAAAAAAAATCATTCATGAAGAAAAACCTGATCATATTTTTTGTCAACTGATACGAGTTTCAGAATATGTGAAAGACATAAATATCCCCAAAACACTTGATTATCAAGACGCTTTTTCAGTTGGGGTAGAACGGAGATATCATAATTCGCCTTTTTACAAGCACCCGATTTTAAAAATAGAATACAAAAGATTGCAAAAATATGAACACGATATCTTCAATTATTTTAACAACAAAATCATAATTGCAGAACAAGATCGTGATAAAATCATGCATCCACAAAAAGATCAAATTCATATTATTCGCAATGGGGTTGACATGGAATATTTCAAACCATTACAGAAAGAAAAATGCACCGATTTAGTATTTACAGGGAACATGAATTATGCTCCCAATATTGATAGTGCTAATTTTCTTGTACATAAAATCTTACCACTTTTGCGCATAACACATCCAAAAATAAAAATACGAATTGCCGGAGCAAATCCGGCACTTTCAGTTCGGATATTGGCATCTGAAAATATAGAGATTACCGGTTGGATTGAAGATATGAGAAAATGTTATGCTGAATCAAAAATATTTATTGCACCTATGCAGCTAGGCAGTGGATTACAGAACAAACTTTTGGAAGCAATGTCAATGCAAATTCCTTGTATTTCATCATCAATAGCCAACAATTCGTTAAAAGCAAAAGAAGACAAAGAAATATTAATTGGAAAAACACCTGAAGACTACGTCAACCACATTATTTCTTTACTTGAAAACCCGTCTAAAGCAGATACATTAGCAGCCAATGGACATCAATTCGTTTCAGAAAATTATAGTTGGGAGAAACATAACACAATGCTGGAACAGATAATAATACATTCCTGATATGATATATCTTCTAAAAAATGATTCGTGTTTTTAAATCACACATTTTATCTTTGTAAAAAAATGAATAAAACAGATATGGATATAGTATTAAATACCATTGATGAAGCAATCGAGGATATCAAAAATGGTAAATTTCTTATTGTTGTTGATGACAAAGATCGAGAAAATGAGGGCGATTTTGTAGTTGCAGCCGAAAAAATCACAGACGAAAAAGTTAATTTCATGGCAATGTACGGGAGGGGACTTATTTGCATGGCAATCCCTGAAAAACGCTGCGATGAGCTTAAATTAGAAATGATGGTGGGAAATAACACTTCATTGCATGAAACAAATTTTACAGTATCCGTTGATCTTATTGGTGATGGTTGTACAACAGGAATCTCTGCATCAGACAGGGCAAAAACAATCAAAGCATTAGTTGATCCCGACACAAAACCGGCAGATCTTGCTCGACCAGGTCATATTTTTCCGCTCAAAGCCAAAGAACGCGGAGTTTTACGAAGAGCCGGGCATACTGAAGCCGTTGTTGATCTTACAACATTAGCCGGATTAAGACCCGGTGGAGCTTTGGTTGAAATAATGAATGAAGATGGATCAATGGCTCGCTTGCCTGAACTGCTTAAAATTGCTGCCAAGTTTAATATCAAAATTATCTCAATTGAAGATTTAATAGCCTATAAACTTACACGTGAAAGCCTTATTCAAAAAGGAGTTAAAGTACAATTACCGACCTCATTTGGATACTTTGAAATGATTGCATACAGACAAATTTCAAACGGGTTGGAGCATGTTGCATTAATTAAAGGAACTTGGAAACCCAATGAGCCAATTTTAGTAAGAGTCCATTCTTCCTGTGTTACAGGCGATATTTTTCATTCCCTGCGATGTGATTGCGGTTCGCAACTTGAAAATGCAATTTCAATGATTGAAAAAGAAGGCAAAGGCGTTATTTTATATATGATGCAAGAAGGTAGAGGAATTGGATTATTCAACAAAATATTGACATATAAACTGCAAGAGCAAGGGCGCGATACAGTTGAAGCAAATATTGAACTTGGTTTTCATTCCGATGAAAGAGATTATGGAATTGGAGCACAAATATTGCGTGATTTAGGAATTAGTAAAATCAGACTGATAACTAACAATCCTGTAAAACGTGCAGGTCTTGAGGGATATGGACTTGAAATAGTTGAAAATATAAATAATGAAATCATTCCTAATAAATTTAATGAATTTTATCTTAAAACCAAGCGCGATAAGATGGGTCACGATTTGAAATTAAAAAATTCACAAACAAAATCATAGCATTTTATAATAATACTATCCCAACTGCAAACGGAATATTACATTACATTTAGTAATCGGTAAATGCCAAATACCATTTTTACTGAATATTGAATGGACTACCCACAAATTTATTTTATTTGTTTGTTAAAATTTAAAAATTTATGTAGGTTTGCACCTCAAAAAAATTATGGCGTGGTAGCTCAGCTGGTTAGAGCGCATGATTCATAATCATGAGGTCGACAGTTCAATCCTGTCTCACGCTACATTGACAACGATAAGCCTTTCAGGGTTTTTCTTTGAGAGGCTTTTTTTATTACTTGCATACGATTTGCACCACAACTACTTTTTTAAGCCTTTTTTTTAATATTGTAAGCTGTGTAAACAAATAAAAACCCATTGTTTAATATTTGATTTAAAGATTTGATTAAACAAGATGCTTCATAATTTCTTTTGGTGTAAATATTAGACATTCTTCGTTACTCTCCTTAAAATTAAAGTTTTTCACAAATAGAGCCATAATCAAAAATCTTCCATTCACGAGATTACTTTCCTTTATCTTATTTTTTAGATGATTAATAATTTCCATTGGTTTGGCGATATCACTCCATTTGCATTCACCAACAAGAATGTGTTTCCCATCTACCGATTCAGCTACCAGATCGAACTCACATTTATTATTCCACCAACGATTAGCAACATTAAAATCATGTCCCATAATCTGCATTCTTGGTACTGACATTCTACATAAATTTTCCCATTGCGATGAAATATGATTTACATACAACTCTTGGGTTTGCTTTATAACTCTTGCAACAAAACCTTGTTCAAGCGCACTCATATTTGGAACAACCAGTTTAAAATAAAATGCAAGAAATGGATCATTTATCTTATAAAGACTTCGTTTACTGTTTTTAGGATTTTCACCAAATGGGATTTCACGAATTAAATAACCTAATTGAATAAGTACATCAAGTGGTCTTGATAATTGTGTAGATGGTTTTCCAAGTCTTGCGGAAATTTCTGATAATCTGTTTGCACCCGAACCAATGACTGACATAATAGAAAACGCCTGTACGGATTCGCGCATATCATCCAAAAAAAGTTGTATTGGCTCCTGATGCAAAACTCCATATTTATCTAAAATTATGTCAGAAATTGCATTAGGTAAATCTTCAGAATTGTTCCTTAATTCCCAGTATCTTGGAACACCACCCCAGATTGAATATTCTTCCACAGCATGAATCGGATCTGTTTTGAGTGCGTGTAACAAATAGCCGGGTAAAAGAGGATCTATTTTAAGTGTTTTAGAAGCTCTGCCATAAAGTGGATTCGTTGAATCAAAAGTAAACCCTTGCATCATCTGCTGTGATGATCCGCAAATAATTAGGTTGCATTTTCCATTCTTATGAAGATCGAGCCATTTCTGTATTGCCGATAGTAATCCCGGTGATGCTTTAACCATATATGGAAATTCATCAAGACATAAAGTTGTCTTTTTTGTAACACGCTCTGACAGGCTTTCAAAGAGTGAATCCCAATTAGGATAAATAACTGAATCAAATCCATTAATGTTTTGTGCAATGGTTTTTGCCAGTAATTCTCGTTGAAGTGATTCATCAGACAACTGCGCCATATAATAAATATCTGTAGGATTAAGAGCCTTCCTTATCAACGTAGATTTACCTATTCTACGTCTTCCATAAACAATAATAAAGGTTGATTTATTTTGGTTTAGAACTTTAGTGAAAAGCTCTAATTCTATTTTTCTGTTTATGAATTTCATAGTTGTTTAATTAATTATGCTTGACAAAAATAATGTTTCATAAGCATAATTACAATATTAATCAAAAATTATTTTTTTATTTTTTGTTACTTTATTTTGTATGGCAAAAACAACTATCTTTGTGTTGACAAAATGGCGCAATAATCGTTAGCTATTTTAAACTGTTTTTGTGAAGTTTATGATAGAAATGGATCAATGAAATGGATCAACTTTTGGACGAAATAATCAACGAAAAAGCATCGATTCAATGATTCAAATTTCTGATAATCAGTATATGGTGTTTTTAAAATTAAGTTTCATATTCATTAGGTCGACAGTTCGACCCTGTCTCACGCTACATAAGCTCCATTTGGGGCTTTTTTTATTAATTACGAATGCCCATAAACAAAAAATTTAGCATTGATTGTGAAAAAAATAAAAGTTATACATAGTGTTGAATATTGGCTGCCACAGACCATGACATGGCTCTTTGGGCAGGTACATAACATCCCAGTAGATTCATGCGAAAACATAATTGTTTGCGAGCGAACAATGAATATTGACCAGTTCCCTGCATCAAAAATTTATTCGCTAAATGAAGAATCCATGGTCAATAGTTTTACTAGAAGAGTGTTTAGAAAAACAGGTATTAAAGTAGAATTAAATCTTTTAGATCAAGTATTAACAAAAGAAAAACCAGATATTCTCCACTCCCATTTTGGCCATTATGGATGGCTAAATCACAAACTGGCACTAAAGCACAATATCAAACATATTGTAACATTTTATGGTGTTGATGTAAATATGTTACCACAAAAAGCTATTTGGAGAAATCGATATAAAGAAATGTTCAAAAATATAAATCTTTGCCTTTGCGAGGGTCCTTATATGGCTTCATGTATTGAGAAACTGGGTTGTCCGAAAGAAAAAATACAGATACAGAGACTCGGTGTAGATCTTGAAAAAATAAAATTTATACCTCGCATTTTTTCAGCAAACGAACACTTAAATTTTCTAATTGCAGGAACATTTCGCGAAAAGAAAGGAATCCCATATGCACTGGAATCACTTGGATTATTTCAAAAAAAACATCAAAATTTTTCAATTAAAATTATCGGCGATGCCGGAAAAAATAAATTTGATATTTTTAAGAAAAGCTTAGAAGAAAAAAAAAGAATATTAGACATCATCAATCAATGTAATCTTCAGGATAAAGTCCACCTTTTAGGATTTATTTCACACAAGGCAATGATTCAGGAAGCCTACCAATCACATATTTTTATTTCACCTAGTGTAACTGCAACAAACGGCGATACAGAAGGTGGAGCTCCTGTTGGAATCATTGAAATGGCTGCCAGCGGAATGCCCATATTCAGCACAACACATTGCGATATTCCATTTGTTCTTTCAAAACAAAATTGTGAATTTTTGTCTGATGAAAGAAACAGCACACAATTGACGGAAAATATTGAAAAATTTCTTATGCTTCCTGATAATAAAAAGGCTGAACTTATTATTGAAAACAGAAAATTTATTGAAAAAAACCTTAATGTGAAAGTTTGTGCAAAACAGTTATTAGAAAAATACAAACAAATAATATAACGCCTCTTATACAACAAAAAAGGCGCAATATAACATCACGCCTCCCTTTTATAACCTAATGACTATTAATATGCAAATAAAGGAAAATCCTTCATCATTTCATTTACCTTGCCTCTTACCTTAGTAATCATAGTTTCATCTTCAATGTGCATAATAACATCGTCAATAAGTTCTACGATTTGTGGAATTAAATTTTCTTTAATGCCCCGTGTAGTAAGAGCCGGCGTTCCCACTCGAATACCCGAAGTAGTGAACGGTGTGCGACTATCGAAAGGAACCATATTTTTATTCAATGTAATATCTGCTCTAACAAGCGTGTTCTCAACCTGTTTCCCTGTAATTTGTGGCACTTTAGTGCGAAGATCAATTAACATCAGATGATTATCTGTACCACCGGAAATAACCTTGTACCCCTTTTCAACAAAGGTTTTTGCCATTACTTGAGCATTCGTTATAACCTGTTGGATATATCCTTGGTAACTTTCTGTTAATGCTTCTCCGAAAGCAACGGCTTTTGCAGCAATCACATGTTCCAATGGTCCACCTTGAATACCTGGAAACACTGCACTATTCAGCAATTGCGACATCATTTTTAATTCACCTTTAGGCGTTTTCAATCCCCATGGATTTTCAAAATCTTTACCCAACATAATAATTCCACCCCTTGGACCCCTGAGGGTTTTATGTGTTGTAGATGTCACAATATGACAATGCGGAAAAGGATGCGTTAGAAAACCTTTTGCAAGCAAACCGGCAGGATGTGCAATATCTGCCATAAGCAATGCTCCGATTTTATCAGCTATTTGCCTCATGCGAGGGAAATCCCAATCACGCGAATAAGCTGAAGCACCTGCAATAATCATTTTGGGCTTTTCTTTTAAAGCAACCTGTTCCATTGCGTCATAATCAACCCTTCCTGTTTCTTCTCGCACACCATACGAAACCGGATGATATAAAAGACCGGAATAATTTACTGCTGAGCCATGTGTTAAGTGTCCTCCATGTGACAAATCGAGACCCATAAAGGTATCACCTGGTTTCAAGCAAGCAAGCATCACTGCTGCATTTGCTTGTGCTCCGGAATGAGGTTGAACATTTGCATATTCTGCTCCAAATAATAATTTTAACCTGTCAATAGCAAGTTGTTCCGTTTGATCTACTATCTGACATCCACCATAGTAACGAGCACCCGGATATCCTTCAGCATACTTATTGGTTAATACCGAACCCATGGCTTGCAGTACCTGATCGCTCACAAAATTTTCTGATGCAATCAGTTCTAAACCGTGCATCTGTCTGTTTTTTTCCTGTTCAATCAGGTCAAATATTATTGTATCTCTGTTCATAGTTTAAAATTTTAATTGGTCAAAGATATTATCAATATAGAGATATGCAAAAAGAAGTTTAATATTTTGAGTTCCATTTTTTTTATAAAATATTTTTTGTACTTTATTTATTTAAAATCCATAAAATTTATGTTGGTTTGTAAAAAAATACAATACACACATGAATAACATTAAGATTGTAACACTTTTTATCCTTTTTTTCTCATTCCTTTTAAGCGGATACTGCCAGAAATATAACATAGATATCACAATCAAAAATGCTGAGAATAAAACAGCCTACTTATTAACTTTTTATGGCGACGAAAACAATTTAATTGACTCTGTAAAACTTGATAGCACAGGAAAATTCAGCTACATTTTTACAAATCGTTATTCCGGAATGTATCGATTATATATTGATAAAGATAATGCCATTGATTTTGTTTTTAATAATGAAAATATAAAACTTGTATGTGAATTTGGGAACACTGATGCAACCATGCAAATTATATCATCCAAAGAAAACAAAATATTTTATGATTTTTTGCAGCAGGAGGAGGCTTCACAGCGCAAACTTGAGTTATTGATTCCACTCATTTCATACTATCCAAAAGATGATAAATTCTATGATGAAGCTGCAAAAACCTACAATAAGCTGCAACACGACAGAGATAATCGTCTTGTAAAAATCATCAAAGACAACGCTGAATCATACGTAGCTAAAATAATACAAGCAAAAAGGACTCCGATTGTTGATGCCGCCATGGGAGACAAGGAAAAAATACAGTTTCTGCAAAATCATTTTTGGGATAATATCGATTTTAAAGATACCAGCCTCTTCAGAAGTAATATACTCACCAGCAAATCAATTTCGTTTCTTGTACTATTCAATGCAAAAAAACTTCCTCCGCCACTTCAGGAAGAAGCATTTATAGAAGCCGTTGACATCTTACTTCCAAAAGCAAAAACAAATGAAAAAGCATACGAGTTTATTCTAAATTTTCTTATGAACGGATTTGAAAACTTCAAGCTAGATAAAGTACTGGCACATATTTCTAC
Organism: Bacteroidales bacterium; assembly: GCA_036171035.1. Taxonomy (GTDB): domain Bacteria; phylum Bacteroidota; class Bacteroidia; order Bacteroidales; family GWF2-35-48; genus GWF2-35-48. The sequence goes on along the minus strand of JAVHQG010000140.1, from coordinate 27,787 downwards.
AAATTACAAAGTTGAAAAATGTGAAAATGAAACTCGAAAAACCACTTTACAAAAAAGGATGGACAGCTATCAAAATTTGACTATCGGGAAAAAAGCAATCTCCTTTAATGTGCCTGATTTAAACACTAATGAAGTTACACTTGAATCCAGTAAATCAGAACTAACACTTTTGATTTTTTGGGCAAGCTGGTGTCCGCACTGTACACAGATGCTACCTGAAATTAAAACAATCTACGACTCACAAACTGAAAAAAAATTCGAGGTCATTGCATTCTCTCTCGATACAGCAAAGAACACTTATTCAGACTTTTTAACAAAAGGAAAATATACTTGGCTCAACTGTTCAGATTTAAAAGGTTGGAATAGTAAAGTTGCAGATGATTACTGTATTTATGCAACACCAACAATGTTCTTATTAGACAAAAAAAAATATATTATTGGGAAACCACTTACCACAAAAGACTTACTGGTACTGCTAAATCAATATAATGTGTTTGGTTCAAAAAAATAGAATTCGTTTTTAACTTATTTCATTGCAGATTCAGACTAATTATATAATTTTAAAGTTTTTAATAAAACTGAATTTGAATACACAAATAAAAATTATTTCTACAATTATTTTCCTAATACTGCTTTTTGGTTATAGCCAAGCACAGGAGAAATGGACACTCGAAAAGTGTATTGACTATGCGTTGAAAAACAATATTCAAATCAAACAACAAGAATTAAATAGCCGATATTCAAAAAATAATTTAGAGCAGTCCAAACTTTCGCTATTGCCAAACCTAAATGGGCAAAGTGCTCAAAACTACAGTTGGGGGCGGTCTGTGGACAGATTTACAAATTCTTTTTCAGAAGAAAAAACCATGTCAGTTAATTTTGGATTATCATCAAGCATCACACTTTTTAGTGGTTTACAAAACTATAATACTATCCGGCAAAAACAGTTTGAACTTCAAGCTAGTTTGCAGAATCTTGAAAAGGCAAAAAACGATATCGCACTCAATATTTCTTCTGCTTTTTTACAGATTTTATATTGTGCTGAATTGGACGAAATTGCAGCAAACCAGCTAGACATGACAAAGCAACAAGTAGATCACACAAAAAAATTAGTCGAAGCAGGAAGTGTTGCAAAAGGGAATTTATTGCAAGTGGAAGCCCAATATGCATCAGAAGAGTTACAGCTAGTCAATACACAAAACCAGCTCAACATGGCATACCTTACATTGGTGCAATTTCTTGATCTCGATTCAGCCGAAAATTTTGATATATTAAAACCTGATTTTTCAAACTTTGATATAAATGCGGCACTACTCACCACAGGACAAGTATATTTGGAAGCAGAAAAAAACCTACCACAAATTAAAAGTGCAGAAGCAGCCCTTAAAAGCGCAGAAGCAGGACTTTCACTGGCACGAGGAGGTATCAGCCCAAGGCTTACGGTCTCCGGTTCTTTTGGATCAGGCTACTCTGATGCACGAAAAAGCATTACTGACACAACCTATACACCTCAGACTACATCAATAAACATTGGAGGGACAGATGTTCCATTTACACAAAACATACCCGACTATAAATATGAAACAACTCCATTTAAAGAACAGGCTAAAAACAACGTTAGTAAAAGCCTTTCTATCAATTTAACTATCCCAATATTCAACGGGTGGCAAATTAAAACGGGAATCAACAATGCAAAGATTAATATGCTAAATGCAGAATATCAACTTGACGTTACAAAAAAACAATTGCTCAAAGAAATTCAGCAAGCACATGCCGATGCAGTAGCTTCTATCAAAAAATTCAATGCCACAAAAAAAGCTGTTGCATCCATGGAAGAAGCATTTCAATACACACAACAAAAATTCGATGTAGGGCTTATTAATACACTTGATTATAACACAGCAAAAAACAATCTGGCTAAAGCAAAAGCAGATATGCTTCAAGCAAAATATGAATATATTTTTAAATCAAAAATACTTGATTTTTACAGAGGAAATCAAATTAAGATGTAAGAAAAAATGAAGACAAAAAAGATATTTAAAATTTTTCTGATTCTAACCATTATTTGCATTTTGGTTGCTGTTATTGGAAAGCGCTCTGGCTGGTTTGGTAAAGGGCTAATTTATAAAGTTAGTACTGAAGCAATAAAAAAACATTCAATTATTGAGACCATAACTGCAAACGGGAAAGTTCAACCTGAAAAAGAAATTAAAATCAGTCCTGAAATTTCAGGTGAAATTGTTGATTTATATGTAAAAGAAGGTGATGAAGTAAAACAAGGTGATTTACTTTTAAAAATAAAACCTGATATCTATATATCAAACTTCGACAGAGTAAAGGCTGCATTAAATTCATCTAAAGCAAACCTTGATAATTCAAAAGCCCGTTTAGCTCAGGTTCAGGCACAATTTAATCAAACAGAAATATCATTCAAACGAAGCAAAGGACTATTCGATAAAGGAGCCATTTCTCAAGCTGAATATGAAAATGCAAAAGCCCAATTCGACATGGGAAAAGCCGATGTTGATGCCACCATTCAAAATGTTAAAGCAGCCGAATTCGCCGTGAACAGTGCCGAAGCCTCACTAAAAGAAGCAGATGAAAATCTTACAAAAACAAGCATTTTTGCTCCGATTGACGGCACCGTATCCAAACTAAATATTGAAAAAGGTGAACGTGTAGTTGGAACCATTCAGATGGCTGGAACAGAAATGCTCCGAATTGCAAATCTAAACCTAATGGAAGTGAAAGTTGAAGTAAACGAAAATGATATAGTCCGTGTGAAAATGGGTGATACAGCACTTATTGAAGTAGATGCGTATTTGAATCAAAAATTCAAAGGCATAGTTACTGAAGTATCGAATTCTGCAAATACACTAGGCGTTGCAACAGACCAAATTACCAACTTTGATGTTAAAGTCAGAATTTTACCCGATTCATACAAAAATTTAATTGCCACCGGCAGTGGAAAACAATATCCGTTCAGACCCGGCATGTCTGCAACAGTGGACATTCAAACCAAACAAGTTTTTGATGTACTTGCTGTTCCTATTGAAGCAGTTACGACCAGACTTGATTCACTGAAAAATAAAGGTAAAAAAGAATCTGTTTCAAGCGAAAAAATAAAAGAAATAGTATTTATTTATAAAGATGGTCGAGCATTTCAACGTGAAGTAAAAACAGGAATTCAAGACAATAAATATATCGAAATCACAAATGGATTAATCCTTTCAGATGAGGTTATTACTGCCCCATATGGCTCTATATCAAAAAAATTGCGCGACAGCATGATGGTTACAAAAACAGATAAAAAATTTCTGTTTGAAGAAAAATAATGTGGCTCTAATTCTAAACATAGAAACATCATCAAAAATTTGTTCCGTTGCTTTATGCAATGGGAATCAAATAATAGGATATGCTGCCAGCTCTGGTGATAACGACCATTCTGCCAACCTTACTGTTTTTATTGATAAAATAATGACAGACACAGGGCATTCATACAAATCCTTAGATGCTGTTTCTGTAAGTAAAGGTCCCGGTTCCTACACAGGGCTACGAATTGGAGTATCAGTAGCCAAAGGACTTTGCTATGGTGCACGAAAATCATTAATTGGGATTTGTACACTTGAAAGTTTAGTTTATGGAGCTTTACAAAAAGCAGATACAAAAAAAATTATTGAAAACAAAAAACAGGTTCTGCTATGCCCAATGATTGATGCACGTAGAATGGAGGTATATACCGCATTGTATGATTTTAATCTGAATCAGGCTTCTGAAATAAAAGCAGAAATTCTCAACGAAAACTCTTACGCCGAACAACTAGCTGTCTCAACCCTTATTTTCTTTGGAAATGGTGCAGAAAAGTTTCGCAACATCATCACAAATCCAAATGCAATTTTTCTATCGAATATTGAATCGTCTGCACTTCTCATGACCAACCTTAGCAACACTTACTTCGAACAAAAAAAATTTGAAAATATAGCCTATTTTGAACCATTTTATTTAAAAGATTTTGTAGCTACAGTTCCCAAAAAAAGGCTGTAGAAATTTTAAAAAAATCGTCATGAAAAAAATTTTACACACATTTATTCTACTGATCGTTGTGATTCCTGCCTTTGCGCAAAACATATCATTTAATGGCGGAGATAAAGTGATTGGACTTGGTTCTGGCTATTTTACCAGCCTTTACAATGGAGAACAATGGAAAATAATGCTACCACCTGCTTCGCTAACATTTGATATGTGTGTTGTTGACAGCATAGGACTTATGCGACAAGCAATAGGAATTGGTGTAGTAATAAATTTACAAAAAGCAAAAACACAATATACAACCGGTAGAGATTCAAATAAATTTGAAGGCGTTATCTATCATAAATGGAATATAGGAATCAGACCGTCATATCACATCTACGTAAAGAAAAAGTTTGATGTTTACGGTGGATTTATTGTTTGGTATAAATATAACGACATGTCGAAGTACGGTTCAATTACAACAATCCCAACAAACGATGCAACAGATGGATTCAAATTTGCTTTATATGCCGGATACAGATATTATTTCACTAAACATGTTGCATTTTTTGCAGAATTAGAGACACATGTATTGTGGCTTTCAGCAGGAATTAATTTTCGATTCAAATAACAAAATCATCAAAACCATTTTTTATTTTTCATCACAATAATCATTGTTATGGATACTGCAACCATAAAAATCACCACAGAAGGATAGCCCCACTTCCACTCCAATTCAGGCATAAATTTAAAATTCATTCCATACACACCCACCAAAAATGTAAGGGGAATAAATATCGTCGAAACGATTGTAAGCGTTTTAATCACATTGTTCAGGTTATTATTTTGATTCGACATATTGAGATCGATCTGTCCGGTTAGCATATCACGGCAAGTTTCATAAATATCAGTAAGATGAAAAACATGATCGGCTACATCTTTCATATAAGGGATACTGGAAGAATCAATATATAGCACATCTTCATGTGTAAGTTTATTGGTAGCTTCCAACAATGGATTAATGGTTTTCCGCGTTGATGAAAGCAATTTTTTCATTGCATGAATTTCGTTAATAAAATTATACGAACGATTTGAAAGCAACCTGTCTTCAAGTGCTTCAATCTGATCTTGCAACTGTTCAAATATCAAATAGTAACTATCGACAATGGCATCAAGAATAAAATAAAAAAGGAAATCTGCACTGCGACTCCTGAGTTTCCCCTTACCTGATAATATATTCTCACGAATATTCTTGAAAATATCTTGTTCCCCTTCTGAAAATGTGATAATATAATTTTTCCCTAAAATCAAGCTGATATGCGATTGTGCAACTTGTGTTCCATCTTGTTTAAAATACATATGTTTCAATGTAAGAATAAGGTGCTGTTTTGTTTCTTCAAGTTTCGGAAACTGTTCACTGTTAAGCACATCTTCGAGCATCAAAGAATGAATGTCAAAATATTTACCAATCTGCTCCACAAGCCCCGTATTATGGAGACTACTGATGCTAATCCAATTTATCCTATCCTGCTTAAATTCTTTAAATATTTGATTTATATCTACACTTGTAAACGATTCACAATCCTGTTCATTGTAACTAACCAAACGCATAATGTTTGGTTCTAATATAACATCCCCGGTATAAATAAGGCTTTCGGGAGGATAGCCTACTTTTAGGGCAAAGCGTTTTTTTCTGTTTTGCATATTCTTACAATCTATATGTTGAATCGTGAACATAAACACATTCGAGAACCAAATCCATTATTTTTTTGAAGATTCTTAAATGCTAAAAAAACGCAATATACAGCAATTTTTTTTTGAGATTTAATTTCTTTTTATACTTTTGACACTTTTGTCAAACTAAAGTGTAAAACAATAATGTTTAACACAAACAATAAGACACTAACTTACATTAAAATTATTTACAAATTATGGATATAGAAACACTAGGGGAACAAGATGTTGAAATAAAAATCAGAGAGGCAGCAAAAGCTGTTTTTTTTCGTAAAGGGATGGACGGGGCAACCATGCAAGAAATTGCAGATGAAGCACACATTTGCCGTACTTCGCTTCACTATTATTTTCGCAATAAAGAAAAACTTTTTATAATCATTTTTGCTGAATCGCTAACCAGAATTACTCCAAAATTCAACGAAATCATTGAGATGCCTATTCCAATGTTTCAAAAGGTAGAAATGTTTGTAGAAAACTATCTGAATGTTTTATCAGAAAACCCACTTTTACCAAATTTAATAGTACACGAGATGTCCCGTGATCCCCAATCTGTATTTAATATCATTAACACAAAAGGAATTAAATTAGATAAACTATTAATCCAAATTGAAATGGAAAAACAGGCAGGAATTCTTCGCAATTTCCCTATTGAACATTTTGTAATTGATCTTATAGGAATGTGCGTTTTTCCATTCCTTTCAAAGCCACTTTTAGACGAATATCTTTTCAATAATAATGAAAAAATCTTTCAGAAATTTATACAAGAACGGAAGAAAATCATCTCTGGAATGATTATTAATTTCATGAAAAAAATTTAAAGAAAGCCCATAAAAACAGAGCATTTTAAATCAGTAAAAAATCACTCATGACAAAAAATTACAAAGTAGGAATAGATGTAGGATCAACAACAGCAAAAGTTGTATTCATTGATGAAAAATCAAAAATAATATTTTCAATATACAGAAGGCATAATACAGAAATCGTCAAAACACTTTCATCTATTTTTAGCGAAGCACAGGAATCGCTTGGCAATGCCCATATAAGCCTGATGATTACTGGTTCCGCAGGACTTGGTATCGCTGAAAAAACCGATATTCCCTTCATTCAGGAAGTTGTTGCTTCTGCAGAAGTTGTGCGGTTAAAATATCCACATGTAAAAACTCTTATTGACCTTGGTGGCGAAGACTCCAAAATGATATTTTTCTATAGCGATAAACAACCGGACATTAGAATGAACGGGAGTTGCGCAGGTGGCACAGGTGCATTTATTGATCAAATGGCAACATTGTTAAATGTGCATGTAGAAGAGCTTGACTCATATGCTGCAAAAGCAGAACAGCTATATCCCATTGCTTCACGTTGCGGTGTGTTTGCAAAAACAGATGTGCAAAACTTAATCTCAAGAAAAATCTCAAAAGCCAATATTGCAGCATCAGTTTTTCATGCGGTAGCTGTGCAATCAATGAATACACTTGCCCGAGGTTTTGATATTGCACCAAAAGTAATGTTCACGGGTGGTCCGTTTAGTTTTATCAAAAGCTTACGGCTATCATTTATGCACACACTTAAAATATCAGAACAAGACATTGTGGTTCCTTTACGTCCTGAGCTTATCCCTGCAATGGGAGCCGCTCTGGCAGATAACAGCGAAAGACTCTCAATGACTTTACTCGAAATGCAGGATTTGCTCATTGATAAACAAAAAGTTGTTTCAAATTATTCTTACAGACTCGATCCACTTTTCAAAAGCAAAGAAGAACTAGCCGAATGGAGAGAAAAAAATACAGCAAACAAAGTAGAACGTATTGCAATTGATAAATTAACGTCTGACATCTGTTTTATAGGCATTGACTCAGGCTCAACAACAACAAAAATAATTGTAACTGATGAAAAAGGACGAATCATTTTTAGCCATTACAACAATAACAAGGGCAATCCTCTTGATGCTGTAACACATGGATTAAAAGAATTTGCCGCCCTACTTTTTGAAAATAGAAAAAAAATAAAAATTGCTCAATGTACGGTAACCGGATACGGTGAAGACCTTATTAAAGCTGCTTTTGGAATCGATCATGGTATTGTTGAAACCATTGCTCATTACACTGCTGCGAAAAAATTTGACAAAAAAGTATCTTTTGTGCTTGACATTGGTGGTCAGGATATGAAAGCAATTTTTATAAACAACAACAGCATCAATAATCTTGAAATCAACGAAGCCTGCTCCTCCGGCTGTGGTTCATTTATTGAAGGATTTGCCAATACATTAAACTACAAAGTATCGGATTTTGCTCAAGTTGCCTGCGATGCTCAACGTCCATGCGAGCTAGGTACACGCTGCACTGTATTTATGAATTCCAAAGTAAAACAGTCTTTACGCGAAGGGGCTAAAGTTGAAGATATTTCCGCAGGACTCTCTTACTCTGTGGTTAAGAACTGCCTTTTCAAGGTTCTTAAAATAAAAGATATGTCTGTACTTGGCGATAATATTGTTGTGCAAGGTGGGACATTTAAAAACCCTTCCGTACACAGAGCGTTAGAAGTATTAACAGGGAAAAAAGTAAGTTGCTCCGATATTCCTGAACTTATGGGTGCTTATGGAGCGGCTTTGCATGCCACTACAATGTATAATAAGAACTATAATGAATCTTCTTTTGTTGGTCTCGATTACCTTGAGAATATTAACAATTATGAAACAAACATAGTACGATGTAGTGCTTGCGAAAATAATTGTGCCGTAACACGCTTTAAATTTCCAAGCGGGAACAAATATTTTTCAGGCAATAATTGCGAAAAAGTATTTACAAATAAAGGAAGTGCCAAAGAAAAAGGATTTAATATTTATGATTTTAAATACGACCTTCTCTTTAACAGAAAAACAAGCGTTACCGATAAACCCATGCTCACAATTGGGATTCCACGGATTTTAAACATGTACGAAAATTTCCCATTTTGGAATACACTACTGACTGAAAGTGGGATTAATGTCAAATTATCAGATACATCAACAGTAGATATTTATGAAAAAGGGCTTGGCTCTGTGATGTCAGACAATATATGCTTCCCTGCAAAATTGGCACATGGACATATTATAAACCTTATTGAAAAAAAGGTTGACAGAATATTCTTTCCAATGGTAATGATTGAAAGCAAAGAGCAAAAAAATGCTGTGAATAGCTATAATTGCCCTGTTGTATCTAGCTATTCCGAAGTATTAAAAAGTGCTATAAATCCAAAAGAAAAATATGGTATTCCATTAGATGCACCCACCATTGTTTTTAATGACGAAATCCTTCTAAAAAAAGCTTGTTTTGAATATTTAAAACCTCTCGGTGTGAGCAAAAACACTTTTAACAAAGCCTTTATTAGTGCAATCAGTGAGAAAAAAAAATTCCAACTTACCTTAAGAAATAAAGCTTACGAAATTATCGAAAAAGCATATTTGAATAACAAACTTGTTGTGTTACTATCAGGGAGACCTTATCATGCAGATCCATTAATTCAGCATAAAACAGCTCAAATCCTTACAGACCTTGGCGCAGATGTAATCAATGAAAGTATTGCGTATGAAGAAGGTGGCAGCACATTTGACGAGATTCACACCGTCACACAGTGGTCCTATCCTAATCGGATTCTTAAAGCAGCACAATGGGTTGCTAACCAAAAAAATGCTAATATTCATTTCGTACAACTTAATTCCTTCGGCTGTGGTCCTGATGCGTATCTGATTGATGAAACTACAGAAATATTAAGAAGCAAAGGGAAAAATCATACACTGATAAAAATAGACGAAATATCCAGCACGGGCTCTGTAAGACTGCGATTACGGTCTTTTATAGAATCTCTTAAACTAAAGAGTAAAGCACCAGTGGTTGAAAAGAAAAGAAAAACCACACCCGTTTACACAAAAAATGATGTCAAGAAAACCATACTGGGTCCTCATTTTTCAGATATTTATTCGCCATTTATTCCAAGCCTTTTTACTATTCTGGATTATAATTATGTAAATCTTCCAATTCCTGATAATGCAGCAGTTACAGAAGGATTAAAATATGCAAACAATGAAATCTGCTATCCTGCAACCTTAATTGTAGGAAATATTGTGAGTGCATTAAAATCAGGAAAATATGATTTAAAAAACACAGTTGTAGGTATCACACAAACAGGTGGACAATGCAGAGCAACCAATTATATTTCGTTAATAAAAAAAGCAATGGTGGCAGCAGGATTTGATAATATTCCTGTTATTTCAATTGCCTCTGGCGACGGTCTTATCAACGCTCAACCCGGATTTGAGCTCGATTGGAAAAAAGTAATGAAAGCAACTTTAATGAGTACCCTTTTTGCTGACGGTCTTGCAAAAATGTATTATACAACTGTTACTAAAGAAAAAATCAAAGGGACTTCAAAAAAGATGCTCGACAAATATATTTCAGAGGTTCAGGAATATATTAAAACAAGAAATACAAGTAAGGTACGAACATTGCTGAAAGATGCTGTAATTGAATTTAATAAAATTGAAGTAAAAGACATCAATGTACCACGTGTTGGAATTGTTGGTGAAATTTATGTCAAATACAATGCTTTTGGCAACATGAATGTCGTGAACTGGCTAATTGAACAAGGCATTGAAGTTGTTGTCCCTCCATTAATTGATTTCATGATTCAGGGATTTGTGAACGTACGTGTCAATAAAAAATTAAATATTGAACGAAAAGGGATGAGCATGTATGCCTATTTCATTGAAAAATATGCAAACTATCACATTCGACAGACAGAAAAAATAATGACAGGATTCAGATATAATTATCCTCATGACAATATCCTTCATGAAGCTGTTAAAGCAGAAAAAATAATGAGCCTTGCAAACCAATTTGGAGAAGGCTGGCTGATCCCTGCCGAAATATCTTCTTTTGCAGAAATGGGCGTACAGAATGTAGTGAGTCTGCAACCTTTTGGATGTATTGCAAATCATATTATTTCGAAAGGTGTTGAGAAAAAAATCAAAACACTTTTCCCAAATATGAGTTTACTTTTTCTCGACTTTGATTCAGGAAGCAGCGAAGTAAATGTCCACAATCGGCTTTATTTTATGATTAAAAGTGCAAAAAATGATGAACAGACCGAATCAACTAAGGCAACGCATCATGAGGCAGCCGTAGAAGTTTCGCCTGAAGTGGTAACTGAAATTGTTCCTGTCTCAATCTAGTGTCCTATAATGTATTATTTCAGTGACAATAACAAAATAATTGTGTCTCGCAAAAAAGTGTTAAAAAAAGGGGCTGTATCTTCAGTTTTGATATTTTTATTTCTATCTCTTTCGACAATTGCACAAAATACTGATGGTGAGACATCTTTAAATCCTTTATATCAAAAGCAATCAGAGAAACATGATAAATCAAATTTTTGGCTTCACCGTTCACAGGCTTATTACAAATGGGACACAATTGGCGCAGACAATTGGATTTATCAATACAGTATTATTTCCCTGTTTGATTCAACAAATGCAGTAATGATGAGTATTACCGTTGATACAATTCAAAATAATTTTCTGTTTAAAGATACATTTGAATATGCAAATCAAAAATTAATATCTCATAAAAATTATGCGTGGCAGCATACCGCTTGGATTCAGAACACACAGACCACACATGCTTATGATATTTATGAGAATGATAGTGCAACAATAAACTATAAATGGATTGCAGGCCAATGGCAGATGGTTGCAGGCACAAAACATCAATTTCAATATAACTCTGACAGATTTATTACTGAAGATGCCACTTCAAATTGGAATGGAAGCTGGAACTATTACACAAAAAAAACATTTGGATATTCTGATTTTTTTCTATCTGAATATGCAGCCTACTATTGGCAGGACAGTTCCGAAACATGGTTACCCGAAAAAAGGATGCTGTATATTCCATACCCATCGAGCTTGAAAACACAAAGCGCAACCCTGCAACTCCCTTATAGCGATTCATGGATCAATGTGCAACAATACAATTATTCTTACAATGGCGATGATTACACAGTTGTTACGGATACTGTTGAAAACTATTTATGGAAACATAAAGAAAAACTAACCTACACAATAAGTGACTATAGAATTTTCAAAACACTTACAGAAAAATATTCCGGATCCATTTGGTATAATTTTTCAAAAAACACAAAAACAGTAAATGATTACGAAAATCTTATTGAAAACCGATCTGAATTTTGGAATCAAGGAAATTGGAATCTTTCAGATCAAGATAATTACGACTATACATACAATGCAGATAGTATAATGACTGAAAAAATTTACAGAAAATGGAACAGCAATTTACAAGAAATGCAAAATGTCGAAAAATTTGTTTATAGTAATTTCCTCCAAACAAATTATGATATTTCAAAAGTTGCAACACCCGACGAATCCATCATTATCTATCCAAATCCGGTAAAAAATCTGATATTTTTTAAAACAAAAGAATTAAATGTTACAAATATTGACATTACCAATATGAATGGAAAAACGATGCAGATAAAAAATAATCCGAATATAGAATCAATAGACGTTAGCCGTTTTCAAAAAGGAATATATTTCATTCGTTTTCAATTAAAAAACACAACAATCAGCAAAAAAATCATCAAGGAATAGTCATGAATATCAAGCAATTTAAAAATATTTAACATTAGATTTTTAAATTATAAAAATAAATAGTAACATTGCAGTCCGATTTTTTTAGGTATAAATTATTAAACATTACTACGATGGATTTGATGAAAATTGTTGACAGCACGTTAGCTGTTCAGAAACAATATCCGGAATTTAAGAGCGGTGATACAATCACCGTAAGCTATAAAATTAAAGAAGGAAATAAAGAGAGGATTCAGGAATACCGCGGTGTGGTTATCCAGATTAAAGGTACAGGTCGCACAAAAACCTTCACAGTAAGGAAGATGTCGAGCAATGTAGGTGTAGAAAGGGTTTTCCCATTATCATCTCCATTTATTGATACAATAGAAGTTAATAAAGTTGGTCAGGTTCGTAGAGCAAGATTATACTATCTGCGTGGGCTTACCGGGAAAAAGGCAAGAATCAAAGAAAAGAGAATGTAATTTTATTTACAAATTATATGTAAGCCCGGTCATTCCAACCGGGTTTTTTATTTTCCGGTAATCATGAATTCTGTTCGTCTATTCAATGCACGTCCATCAGGTGTATCATTGCTCTCAACAGGTTTTGTCTGACCAAATCCCTTATAAGTCATCCGAATTTCATCAATACCGGAAATACGTAAATAATCGTACACAGATTTTGCTCTATCGTCAGATAGCTTCATGTTTCCCGATGCATTCCCAACATTATCTGTATGACCATGTATAGCAATTTTTATTTTAGGATTATCTTCCAAAAATTCAGCAAAATTATTCAGCACAACACGACTCGACTCATCAAAACTAGCAGAATTACTGGCAAACATAATATTATTTAGTTTCACAGATTCACCAACCTTTACTTCCTTTACTTCAAAATCTACCGTTACAGTTTTTTCAAACTTTTTCTCATCCTCGTATGGTTTAATATATTCTGAAGTAAAAGCATATCCATCTTTTTTAACAACCATCAAAAACTCATCTTTCTTTGAATCATCAAGGGTTACAGCAATTGCATATTTTCCCGAAATTCTATCAACAACGGCTTCCTGTATTTTATTTGTTTTTGTATTTTTCAGCTCAACTTTTGCATTCTGAAGTTCCTCGCCTTTCTCATCTTTCAAATCACCTTTCACAATCACAACTTTTTTAGGACGCGCTTCAGCATATAAATCGAACGCAAAAATATCATAGCCACCCAGCCCTTTAAGTCTATTAGATGAGAAATATGCTCTTTTACCATCAGTGCTTACAATAAATCCCACATCGTCGCCTTCGCCATTAATAGGTAATCCGATATTTTTAGGTTCAGCCCACGTTTTATCCTGATTCATTTTTGAAAAGAAAATGTCATATCCACCAAGCCCCATCAACCCGTTAGAAGAATAATATAAAGTTTGGCTGTCAGTATGTATAAATGGTGATTTTTCATCGCCGGCGGTATTGATTACCGGACCAAGATTTTCTGCTTTACCCCATGAGCCATCAAGCTGCTGCTCACTTTTCCAAATATCAGAAGTTTGATTATCATCTGAAAAGCCAATATTACCTTTCCTGATTGTAGCAAAATAAAGAGTTTTACCGTCAGACGAGAGGGTTGGCTGACTTTCCCATGAGCCTGGTGTATTTACATTCGATCCAAGATTCCGCAAAGGAGTCCATTTCCCTTTTACAAAATCTGACTGAAAAATATCACAATTGTTATAAGGCTTTTTCTTCCATTCAGACATTTCACAAATAGTGATAAAAATATGGTTATTATCAATAGAAATTGCCACACCACCCTGATTTTTTCCTGCATTAAAAGGTGTCGGCATGGGTGTCCCCTTTACATATTTTTCTGATCCATTATTTTTGTCATCATCAACCCGCTCGCTTACGGTAAATTCCTCCACATAACTCGAAGAATTCATCAGTGTATTAAGTCGTGCATAGCGATGTGTATAAAAAGCAAGTGAGCCATCAGGTGAGATTATTGGTAAAAATTCGTCGTCAGTTGAGCAAAGTCCATCCACAGGCTTTGGGTCAAATGGTACAGGGTTATCCATAATATGTTCTAGATCGGTACAGCTTTTAAGAAGTTTCTGTGCGCGCTTAAAATTAGGTTGAGATTCGTCATTATTTTTTACAAATTCTGCAAAAAAATCTTTTGCTTTGCCACAGTTATTTTCATTTTTATAATAGTAATCGCCGAGAATATAATACACACCATAATGATCAAATTCAGGACAAATTTCTATTATTTTAAGATAATTCTGCTCCGCTTTTGTAAACAGATTCAGCATGTCGTGTATGCTATTGTTATCAGCACCTTTTTTAATATTCTCGGCCTTTTTCATATTAATGTCGGCAAGTGTGTACCACGCATCAACAAAATTTTTATCCTTATCAACTGCATCCATTAATAAAGCATAGCCTTCAACTTTATCAAATTTTAAAGTTTTAAGGGCTTCTTCATATAACTTTTCGGCTTTTTTATTAATCTTCAAGTCACATGGATTCGCAGTATCCTGCGCAAATGCGTGATTGCCTAATAAAACTATTACTATAACAAACAAATTCAGTAGCAGTCTGATTAATATGCTTCTTATATTACACAAGTCAATAGAGCTTTCTTAATTTATAACAATTTCAAAAAAAATAATTTACAAAATTAATATTATTCAATCGCTCTAAATTGTGCATTACAAATTTATATCAACAAAAATAAAGCGAGTTTGTTTATAATTAAAACAGTTAAGCTTTCAATAAAACTTCGACAGCATAATTAATTCTTTTGGCTTCAGCACAATAATATTTTTTGATTTTATTTCAATAATTCCCTCTTGTTTGAATGCCTGCAGCAACCTAACAAGCGTTTCTGTTGCTGTACCAACCATACTTGCCAGATCATTCCGAGACAAAACAATTTCTACGTATTTTGTTGTTGATCTTTTTTTAAAGGTTGCCGACAAAATTAATAAAATCAATGCGAGCCTTTCACGCACAGTCATGTGTGTAAACACAGTAACGCTGTTAACCATTACACTAAATTCATGGCTCAGACTCGATAATAAATTCAACATTAATTCATTCGATCCATGTATGATTTTTAAAAACAATTCGTTTGAAATAAATCCCAGTATGGAAGTCTCCAGCGCAGAAGCAGAATCAGGATATGTCTCGTTACACAACACAGCCGAATAACCCAGTAATTCACCGGAAGAACAAAGATATAAGATATGCTCTTTGCCGACATTATCTGTTTTATACTTTTTTACAAGCCCTTCTTTCAAATAAAAAATTCCTGCCGGAAAAGAACCTTCCAAAAAAATACTTTGACCTTTTTTATATGTTCTTTCAATCATTTGATTCTCTAATTTTTTTCTAACTTCATCCGAAATATTTTTGAAAATGGAATCACTGGTAGAAGTAAATTTTTCAATTGGAAAAATATTTTTCATGACATATTTTTTTGTAAAGATAAGTTTTAGTCAACTTTTTTTATAATAAATATCAATTTTTTAAATGACTAAAATCAAAAATAGTTAAAAATTCTTACATACCTTTGTGAAATTTTTTTAATGAAATAAATTCTCAATAATGCAGATGATAGAACACGATTTTTTACTCAATATAACGTTAATATTTACACTTGTTTCAATTTTATTTTTAGTAATTATACCATTAAAATATAAATCACTTGTAGCAATATTTGCAGTTGTGATTAATGTTATTGCCACAAGCATTATTGCCGTCCACGCAATAACCGGAAAGCCTATTGACTTAGTCTTATATGCAGGCAATTTTTGGGGCAACATTCCTCTTCGTATTGATAGCTTATCAGCATGGTTTATTCTCATCATCAATTTCACATCGCTCACCGGTATTATCTATGGAAAAGGTTATTTAAAAGCATATTCAGAGCCAAGTGCAAAAATAACCCTGCACTTTATCTGGTTTATTTTGTTTCATCTCTCAATGGTGTGGGTTTGCATAATACAACAAGGTTTTGCATTCCTTATTGCTTGGGAAATCATGTCGCTTTCGTCCATGTTGCTGGTAATATTCGATCACAACAATCCACGCACACTCAAAGCAGGGATGAATTACCTTGTGCAAATGCACATCAGCGTTGTGTTTTTAACGATAGGATTTATTTGGGTTTATTTCCAAACAGGCTCATTAAACTTTGAGTCCATTGGAACATTTTTTCATACAAACAGCAACATTTGGTTATTTCTAATTTTCTTTATTGGATTTGGACTGAAGGCCGGATTTGTGCCCCTACACAGTTGGTTGCCACATGCGCACCCTGCTGCTCCCTCTCACGTATCGGGTGTGATGTCGGGCGTAATCGTAAAACTCGGTATTTATGGAATTATCCGAATCATTTCTTTTCTTCAATCAGATTATACCCTACTAGGTGAAATTGTTGTAAGTATTTCTTTATTTACCGGACTTTATGGAATATTCAATGCAGCAATTCATCGTGATTTTAAACGTATGCTAGCCTATTGTACCATTGAAAATATTGGCATAATTGGGATAGGTATTGGCTTGGGACTTATTGGCGTTGGAACAGACTCAAACGTATTGTTTTATCTAGGATTTGGTGGTGCCTTACTGCATGTATTAAATCATTCTTTATTCAAATCATTACTCTTTTTTGCAGCAGGCTCTGTATATCAACAAACGCATACACGCGATATGGAAAAATTAGGCGGATTAATTAAAATTATGCCAAAAACTGCACTGCTATTTTTAATTGGAGCCATTGCTATTGGTGGAATTCCACCTTTTAATGGATTTGTGTCAGAATTTATTATTTACAGTGGATTGTTAGAAGGGATGAAGTCAAACAATATTAGTATGACCAGCCTTTTGGTAACTTCGTTTGCGGGATTAAGTATCATTGGAGGTATTTCTATTCTTACATTTACGAAATCGTTTAGTGCAATATTTTTGGGCAACGAACATGAAAAATTTCATCATCAGCCACATGAAGTTTCTTCCACAATGATTTATCCGCAATACGTTATTATTGCTGTAATGTTAAGTGTTTCATTTTTTCCGCAATTCTATCTGAATCCGCTAGGTAACTTAATAAGTAACCTAATTCCGGCTACAGCACACATGGATGTTTCTCCCTTTTTAACTTATTCTCAAAACATTTCTCATATCAGCATTTATTCTGCAATATTTGTTTTATTAATCATTTTAATCTGGGGCATTCGTGCAATTGCCATTAAAAACAAACCTGCAACGATAAATACCACGTGGGGATGTGGGTATGTTGCACCAAACAACAGAATGCAATATTCCGGTAAATCATTCTCAAAACCTTTAGGGAAAATTTTCAATTTTTTATTGTTAGAGAAAAAACAATTTCAAGAACTCAAAAAAAATGAAGTGTTTCCCCAACAGAGAAAATATGCGTCTCACTACCTTGATTTCTTTGAACAGCGCATTATCGGGAAAATCACAAACAGAATCGTGTATCTGGCAAATTATTTTTTATTTTTCCAAAATGGCAGAACACAATCTTATGTTTTATATGGTATTATTTTTATCATTAGCATCATTTTATTAACGATTTTAAATATCCTTTAATTTGCTGTTAAAAGCGTACATATTAATCCCTTTCCTTGCAATCATTGCAATTCCCTTTATAAATTTAAAGTGGAAGAATATTATTTTGTTTTCTACGATTCTTTTAGAGGCAGGCATTTCAAGTTATTTTGCCATTCAATCATTCTCTGGTGAAATATTTAACTATACATTTCCCGGAAGTCTGATTACAGGCTATATCCGCATACAAATTGATTCGTTGGCCGGTTGGTTTATCATGATTTTTAATTTGGTTTTTATTACTGGTAGTTTCTACGGTTTGACCTACATGAAAGCATATAAAGATCAAAAAAATAATTTAACAATTCATTACATTGTGATGATATTAACACATGCTGCACTGCTTAGTATTTGTGTTATTCAAAATAGCATTGCGTTTCTTGTAGCATGGGAAGTTATGGCGGTTTCAGCGTTTTTTGCAGTAATTTTTGAGCATGAAAAAACAGGAACAATCAAAGCAGGATTAAATTATCTGATACAAGCACACATCTCTATTGTTTTTTTATCACTCGGATTTATTTATGTTGCCTATAAAACCGGCAGTTATGATTTTAATGCTATTGCGCTATACTCCTCACAACATAATGGTGCTTCTGAATTTGCATTGTTTTTATTTTTCTTTATAGGATTTGCAATAAAAGCTGGCTTTGTTCCCTTTCACACATGGTTGCCTTATGCGCACCCTGCTGCGCCTGCTCACATTTCAGGTATTATGTCGGGCGTATTAATTAAGATAGGTATTTATGGAATTCTGCGCATGATATTAATACTTCATACTGATTACACAAAAGTTGGATACATGATATTAACCTTTTCAGTAATTTCAGGCTTATATGGGGTGATGTTGGCAATTGTGCAACATAATTTAAAAAAACTTTTAGCCTATCACAGCATTGAAAATATTGGAATTATTGGAATTGGAATTGGAATTGGGTGCATTGGCATGGGTTCGGCCAATCAGGTTCTAATCATATTAGGATTTGCAGGCGCATTATTGCATGTGCTGAACCACGCACTTTTCAAATCTCTTTTATTTTACGCAGCAGGGATTGTTTATCAGGCAATTCACACGTTAAACATAGAACAAATGGGTGGACTGATAAGAAAAATGCCACAAACTGCTTTTCTTTTTTTAATTGCAGCCATTGCTATTTGTGGGATTCCTCCATTTAATGGTTTTATTTCTGAATTTATTATTTATAGTGGACTTTTTTACTGGATTCAAAATGCCACTCTTATTCCGACAATTGCCATTGTGTCTATTGTAGTTAGTCTGGTAATGATTGGAGGATTAGCCATGCTTTGTTTTACCAAGGCTTTTGGAACAGTATTTTTAGGCAATCCCAGACATCCTTTTCATCACGAAATAAAAGAAGCACCATTTATGCAGCGCATCCCACTATATATTATTGCACTTTTTATTATTGCAATCGGGTTGTTTCCCAAAATATTTGTGAATATGCTTTTAATGCCTGTCAGTCTATTTACATTGATTCCTCAAAAATCAAATCTCCAAATTGTGAATCCTCTTTTTGAAATATTACAAAAAATTAGTTGGGCTGCATGGGGTTTTATTTTATTAATAATTTTAATTTTTTATGTGCGGAAATTCATAACAAAAAAACGTACTATCGAAGTTGCCTCAACGTGGGGATGTGGCTATGTTGCCCTTACTCCAAAGCTGCAATATACGGCAAGTTCATTTGTCAGAACCTACAGTAAATTATTTAGTTCCGTATTATTATTTATTAAAAAAGAAAAAGATATTGAAGGAATTTTCCCAAAAGATGCACATTATGAAACACGTCCTTACGATAAAATTGAAAAATGGTTTATAGACAATTCATTGCATTCGACTAGAGCAGGGTTTAGCAAATTTATGTTTTTAAGTCAAGGGAAACTTCAATTTTATATTTTATACGGTGTAATCTTTATTATTTCAGTAATTTTTATCCCTATAATAATTGATGGAGTTATTTATTTTATTGAGTTTTTAAAACAACTTTAGTTATGTTGAGTTTTATTCTGATTTTAATTGCGGCAACATTTTTCACGGGTATCATTATCCGGACAAAAAGCATTGCATCGGGTCGTAAAGGGCCGGGTATATTTCAGCCATTAAAGGATGTATGGCGGCTCTTTAAAAAGGGAGCTGTATATAGCGAAACCACAAGCATTATTTTTAAAATTGCACCCACAATTTATTTTGCATCCATAGTGATGGCAATGCTTGTAATCCCATTTGGGAAATCTAAGGGGGTAATTAGTTTTAATGGCGATTTTATTTTCTTTGCTTATGTGCTGGCTTTAGGTAAATTTTTCAGCATTATTGCTGCAATGGACACAGGGAGCAGCTTTGAAGGAATGGGTGCCAGTCGCGAAGCATTGTATTCGATGTTTGCTGAACCTGCTTTTTTTATTCTCATGGGTTCGCTTGCACTGCTCACAGGACATACATCTTTTCAGGAAATGTTTTATTCACTTCATGTGGGTTCATATATCACGTATGCTCTTACTACCTTGGCAACATTTGTATTAATCATGATTACCATGATTGAAAATAGCCGAATGCCTATTGACGACCCTAAAACCCATTTAGAATTAACCATGATACACGAAGTCATGATTTTAGATAATAGTGGGTTTGACCTAGGTTTAATTTTTGCTGCAGGCTGTTTAAAATTTGCTATATACGGAACATTGGTCGTAAACTTATTTATTGGAATGGTACCTTATGAATACAGTATTCCAATATTCTTTGTGATTCAATTTTCAATGGCAATAGTCATTGGGTTGATTGAATCATTCATGGCTCGCTTCCGCATGAGCCACAATGCTCAATTTATTTTCACGCTTACTTCAGTTAGTTTATTGATTTTCTTTGGTGTGCTGTTAATACTAGATAAATTTGTTTAATAATTTCATAAAAACACAAAAATGATAAACGTAATACTTATTACATTTCTAATTACCTTGTTTTATGTGGCAATCGCAAACAGAATGTTGACTTTTATTCGGGTGCTTTCACTACAGGGTATTTTACTGTTCTTTGTCGTACTGCTCCGATTGCAAGAGATTGATACATTAAATTTAATTTTAATTTTATTGGAAACCATTGTTTTTAAATCATTGGCAGTTCCACTGTTTTTAAATTATGTGATTAAGAAAAACAAAATAACCCGAGAGGCCGAACCCTATTTGCCAAACTTTGTATCGTTAATAATAACGACCTTAATTATTGTAGCAACCATCCTTTTAACAAACGCAATTAAAGATACTACAATAGAAAAAATATTTTTTATAGTTGCTCTCTCCTCTCTATTTACAGGACTTTATTTTATTGTTACACGGAAAAAAGTTGTAACACATATCATGGGATATTTAATTATTGAAAATGGCGTTTTTGTGTTGTCGTTGGCTGTAGGTACGGAAATGACACAGCTTGTGAATGTTGGAATTATGCTCGATATTTTTGTGAGTGTGCTTGTTTTAGGGATTTTCATAAACAGAATCGGAAATACATTTGAAGAGATGAGTGTTGATAATTTAACAAATTTAAAAGATTAATTATATGTTTAGTTATTATATTATTATTGCTATTTTACTTGCCGCAGGAACAGTTATTAACAAAAATATTGCTCTACGAAAAATATTGCTTTTGTCTTTTTTATTATTACAAACAGCAATTACGATTTACGGTTTTCAACACTTACATCAAACTGAATTTAGGTTTTTTACTTACGATTCATTGGGGATCATTTTCCTTTGTGTCCTCACAATTTTAAGTTACACAACCGTTTATCACAGTTACATCTATCTGCAATATCGTAAAGATAGCGATCGAAATCAGAGTCTTTATTTTACTGCCCTCATCATGCTTATTGTTGCCATGACATGTGTTTATCTTGCTAATCACATCGGGGTTTTGTGGGTATTTATTGAAGCAACTACATTGAGCGTTGCAATATTAATATACCACGAGCGAACACAGCTTTCCCTTGAAGCCACTTGGAAATATGTATTTATTTGTTCCATCGGTATCACCTTTGCTTTTGTTGGGATCATTTTTTTAAGCAAAGCTCTTCAAGAATCAGGCTCCTCAAATCTAAATATTTTAGACATCCCACATCATTTGAAAAATGTAAATCCTTTTTGGTTAAAGCTTGCCTTCCTTTTTATGATTGTTGGATTTAGTACTAAAATGGGACTTTTCCCAATGCACACAATTGCCGTAGATGCTCATACTGTAGCTCCACCACCTATCAGTGCGTTCATCTCAACCACCTTAATGAACGTTGGATTTGTTTCAATTTTTCGCACATATTCATTAATGGCAAACACCAGCATTCTGCCTTGGATGAACCAAATGCTGCTGTGGTGCGGATTACTATCTATATTTGTTTCAGTTGTTTATATTCTAAAAGTTTCTCATTTAAAAAGAATGTTTGCATATTCAAGTTTAGAACACATGGGACTTACAGCTCTTGGACTTGCAAGCGGAGGGATTGGCTACTTTGCAGCAATTCTCCACATGGTTTTACATTCATTTGTAAAAGCAAGTGTGTTTTATCAAATAGATCAGGTACATCGAACCTTTCATACATACATATTGAGCAAAACAGGGAATTATTTTAGTAAAAATATTGTTGGGGCAATTGTAATGTTGTTTGTTTTGATAAGCATTACAGCCATGCCACCATCTGGTTTGTTTGTTAGCGAATTTCTTATCTTCCGCGGCATGTTCCAAGCACATCAAATTGTAGCTTTGGTTTTCGTTGTAATACTATTAACACTTATTATGTGGTCTTTAGGAAAGAATATCTTGAAAATGCTGTTTGTCCCATCAACACACGTCATAGAGACGAAAGAACATATTAAAATCAACCCATGGGAATCGCTTACACAATTTGTTTTACTGGCAACCGCAGTTTATTTGGGGTTAAATCCTCCTGTCGAATTAATAAATTTAATCAACGAAAGTACAATGCTTTTACCTAAATAATATGGACTACATTAAAATAAAAAATAACCAAACCATCCCTGTTTCTGATATTCCCGAAGTAGCTTATCGCTCTTTTTTTGATCTACAATCAGAATTAATTCACGATCACGATGAGAGACACTGTGTGAATTATTTTGGATATAAAATAAATGATAAAATAAAACTTATTTGTTGCATTGCCGATGATGATTCAAACGAAATCTATGTTTCTTCATGCCTTACATGCAATACCGACAAACTACAATCATTAACAATTAAACACTTAGGGTTTGAAAAATTTGAACGCGAAATTCATGAAAATTTTGGAATAGATTTCACAGGACACACTTGGCTAAAACCTGTACGCTACGCATTCAATCGTGCAGATCAATCAAAAACAATTGCAAATTATCCTTTTTTTAAAATTGAAAGTGAAGAATTACATGAGGTAGGTGTTGGTCCTATTCATGCAGGAATCATTGAGCCGGGACATTTTAGATTTATTTGTAATGGAGAACAAATTTTACATCTTGAAATACAGCTAGGCTATCAACACAGGGGTCTTGAACAATTATTTTTAGAAAAGAAAAAATTAAAAGAACGCACCACATTAGCCGAGAATATTGCTGGCGACACAGTTGTAGGACACACTACCGCCTTTTCAAATCTATGGGAAAGTCTGAACGGATTCCATGTAGCACGTGGAGTTGATTTCCAACGTACACTGGCGCTTGAACTAGAACGAATAGCTGTACACACGGGAGATTTAAGCGCAGCATGTGCCGACATTGCATATCAATTAGGAGCCTCTGTTTTCGGACGATTGCGAACACCAATAATTAACTTCTCTCAAGAATGGTGTGGCAACAGATTAGCTAAAACCCTGATTTATCCTGGATATACTCCTTTTGAATTCACACCGGCATTGGCTGAAAAATTAAAAATAGTTTTGCAGGCATTTGAACCAGATTTCAATGAAATGAGCATTGAGTTATTTAAACTGCCCAGTGCAATTTCGCGATTTGAACGTACCGGAATATTTTCACTTGAAAATGCCATTTTCACAGGAACTGTAGGGATGGCTGCCAGAGCAAGCGGGCTTCGGAGAGATATTCGACTCACACATGCTTTCAGCCTGTATCCTGAAATATATCATAACCCCATTATCAAACGACATGGAGATGTTTACTCTCGCATACAAATTCGCAAACATGAAATACGCCAATCAATAGGTTACATTCGCAAATTATTAGAAAATATTCCTGAGCAAAATACAAATATTCCGGATTTGAATTCTCCCAAACCAAACGCATTCACACTCTCGCTTGTGGAAGGCTGGCGCGGAGAAATATGCCATTGTGCAATTACTGATGCAAAAGGCGATTTTGTAATATATAAAATAAAAGATCCCTCATTTCACAATTGGTTGGCATTGGCTTTGGCTGTAAGAAATAATGAAATTTCAGATTTCCCAATTTGTAATAAAAGTTTCAATTTATCATATTGCGGACACGATTTATAAAAAAATAAAAAATGTTAAATACTATAAAAATATTATATCATCAGGGAAAGCAGTTCATTCCTGATGTTACAAAGGTTGAAGCACCCGGAATTTTTCGAGGACGACCTGTAATCAGCAACAAAAAAGTTGATGAATCTAAATTAATTGATACTTGCCCAACAGATGCAATTTTATTAAATCCCGTGCGGATTGATTTAGGTAAATGCACATTTTGCGGAGCTTGTGCTAGATGTTTTCCAACAAAAATTAATTTCACAAAAGATTATAAAATTGCTGCAAACAATCGGAATGATTTAATAATTTCTGAAGGCACAGATAACCCGATTACACTAAATGCTGATTTGATTCGAAAAGAAATTCATAGTATGTTTTGTGGTTCATTAAAATTACGTCAGATTTCAGCAGGTGGCGATGGCAGTTGTGAGATGGAACTAGGTGCAACCAATAATGTAAATTTC
The DNA here is from genome assembly GCA_036171035.1 of Bacteroidales bacterium. GTDB lineage: Bacteria > Bacteroidota > Bacteroidia > Bacteroidales > GWF2-35-48 > GWF2-35-48. The sequence goes on along the minus strand of JAVHQG010000140.1, from coordinate 2,835 downwards.
GACATGAGCCGATTTGGTGTTGAATTTGTTGCATCGCCACGTCATGCAGATGGAATTGTGATTACGGGACCGATAACCGAAAATATGGCAATACCAGTGCAAACCTGTTACGATGCCACACCACATCCTAAAATAATCGTTTTAGCCGGTGTTGATGCAATCAGTGGAGGAATTTTTTCTAGCAGCCCTGCACTAAACAGAAGCTTTTTGGAGAAATATTCTATCGATCTTTATGTACCTGGAAATCCAATGCACCCACTTACGTTTATAAATGGAATTCTTGATCTGATTAGAAAAAAATAATTTACCGAGAGTATAATATTTGCTTTGAACGGAATGTGTCCATATATTCTGCAACCAATATCCTCAATTATTTGTATTCAAATGCTGTTGAAATATTTCTTCAATCACTCCCTCTTTCAACGAAAAATCCGATTTTATGATTTTTGAAATATTCATTTTCTTAATAATATAATTAACAAAAATACTGGCAAGTACAATCATTTCTACACGCATCCACACAAGTCCTTTCATCCTTTTTCTACTTTCAATTGTTGATTCTATAAGCGTTTTGTGAAGTGTAAAGTAATTTTCCAAAGAAATCGGACTAACAATTTTATCCTTACACTTGCTCTTAAATGCAATCATTTTTGAAAATGATTCAAAAGAACCCGACGAACCAATCAAAGTAGTCAATGGGAACTGTTGCACTGCTTCAAACAAAGAGACCAATTGTTCATCAAAGTATTTTTCAATATTTCTAATTTCTTCTAATAGAATTGGATCATGCGGCTTGAATTTATCTATCAAACGAGCAATACCTATATTAAAACTTCTTTTCCAAAAAATTTCATTTTTATCAGCAATAATAAATTCATTACTTCCACCTCCAATATCAAGAATCAACACTTTTTCATCCGTTAAAACTCCTGAATTTTTGACACCTTTGTAGATATATTCTGCCTCTTTATCGCCCGAAATAACATCAATTTTAAATCCATACGTTTGCTCAATTATGCTTGTAAAGTCAGTGCCATTGGTAGCACTTCGAATAGCAGATGTTGCAAAAGCAAAAATCACATCTGGTTTATATTTCTTTAATGTGCTGAATAAACTTGCAATAGCCTTTTCTCCCCGCAAAAAAGCTTCAGGCATAATGAAATTGGCATTCATACCTCCCAACCCTAATTTTACAGCCCTTTTTGTGCTGATAATTACTTGAAATGTTCCATCAGATAAAATATCTACAATTAAAAGATTAAAAGTATTTGTCCCTAGATCAATTACAGCCCCTCTCATACAACATAATTTTAATGAAACATCAGACCCATTACATCAATATCCTCAAAGCAAAAAGAAATACAATTGAAGCAATAATCAGCTCTTTACTATAGCTATTCAATCGGTAATTTTTATGAAAAGAAATCACGCTATTCCGGACAAATATTAATGATGATGAATAAAACATTGGAACAATCATAATGTACATCATGATCAAACTAAAAAATTCATATGCTGTAACCTCCGGCATTTTTACAAATAAAATCAAAACATTACCTGCTAAACTCGGATATAGCACTTGATATAAAAGAAATCGCTTTTGTTTTTCAGCTAAACTAAATCCACTTGATGCGTATAAAAATGGTTTTGTAATAACAGCTCCCAAAATATACATTACAAGAATCATAAAAAGGACAATAAAAATATCGTTACCAAACCCTAAACCCAAAGCCATAGTAACGTACGCAAAACCTTTTCCTGTAATAACTCCGGAAATATAATTTCCAAAAAACTGATTCAAACAAAGAAGCATTACCCATGCAAAAAAAAGCTGATATTTATAATAAAATTTTTTAAATAACTTCAATAAAACATACAGAAAAGAAGCAACAATCAAGCATACCAGTGATCCGGCAAAAAATATCTTAACAATATTTTCACTATCCCAAAATGCAGCATCAAACGTTCTTGGCCATTCAATGCCCCAATATCTTATATTGCCGTGAAGTCCAAACTGCTGACCAGCATATAAGGTTACAAAATTATATAGTAAAAATGAAAAAATATAAGCAAAAATATAAATACTAAAAGAATCAACTGCAGTATAAACCAATCGTTTACGAATGTCTATTCTTTCAGCTTTTTCAGAAATTTGCTTTTCATCCACTGGGACAACAGAAATATCAACATCTTGCTTCATTCGCTGAATATCTAACTCCAACAAAGCTACTTTCTGCATTAAAATTTTATTCTGCTCAAGTAACTGCAAAACGTCTATTTCACTATGCACAGAACCCGTTCCTAACCGCATCTTCAGACTATCAACTTCATGCTGTAACGCTGCAATTTGGTTTTCCTGCGCCACATTCGTTTCCAATAACTTTTTGAGTGCAAGTTCCTGTACTTTTTTTACATCCTCATCTTTCACTAAAATATAATTTTTTACAAACCTATATGAATTTTCAAATAAATACAAATATACAAAAACGAAAATTATTATAACTCAAAACTTTGCCCATTGTCTATCACCTATTGCATATTGCTTATTTTCCTATTGCTTATTGCCCTCCCATTCATATTAATATCTTTTTCAAAAATCACCTTACAGCAAAAAAATGTTACTATTTTAGCACGATTTTACAATTTATTACGTTACCTATAAAACAATCATGTTTACAAAAACACAAATGCTTTAGCATTCATGAGTACCATAAGAAAAGTTCAATTACGAATAAATACAAAATACTAAACATGGAGTTCCATCTGACCTTTAAAAATAAAATTATTTACTAACATTTCTCACTTGCAATAGTATCGTAAACACTGACCCGAAGG
>JAVHQG010000139.1:0-4154 GCA_036171035.1 Bacteroidales bacterium | reverse complement strand
AGGAGTTTACTGATGTAAATGACTGACTTGAAAAACCCGGCATACTGTTAGTAACAGTATGAGCGAGCTTGTGGGTTGTTTAACGAAAAATCGGACATTATGGACAGACACTAAATAGATTTCCCAATCTTTAAACCAGTTTAATCATTTGAAAAACGGCAAATAATCACTACTTTTGTAACCCTTAAAAAATATCATGTCTTTATTACCAATTTATGATGTTATTGTTGTAGGAGCTGGGCACGCAGGTTGCGAAGCTGCTGCTGCTGCTGCATCCATGGGTTCTTCAGTACTACTGATCACCATTGACATGACTCGTTTTGCTCAAATGTCATGCAATCCGGCTATGGGAGGTGTTGCCAAGGGACAAATTGTTAGAGAAATTGATGCACTAGGCGGTTTATCGGGAATAATCACTGATCGTACAATGATTCAATTCCGCATGTTAAATATGTCTAAAGGACCAGCAATGTGGAGTCCGCGTGCGCAATGCGACAAAATCAAATTTTCTTTAGAATGGCGAAATGAACTTGAAAAAATTTCCAATCTCGATTTTTGGCAGGATAATGTTTCTTCACTAATCATCGAAAATCATAAAATTAAAGGTGTAAAAACTCAATTTGGAGTTTCTATTTATGGTCATAGCGTAATATTAACTGCCGGTACCTTTTTAAATGGGTTAATGCACATTGGCAAATCACAGGTTAAAGGTGGAAGATATGCGGAACCTTTTGCAACAGGAATTTCTGAACAACTTACTGAATTTGGATTTCAAACCGGCAGAATGAAAACCGGTACACCAGTTCGAATTGATGGCCGATCGCTTGACTTTTCAAAATTTATCGAACAAAAAGGCGATGAAAGAATTGTAAACTTTTCTCATCTTCATAACAACAATGTTCATCTTGAGCAAAAAAGTTGCTTCATGACTTACACAAATGAGCATGTCCACGAATCCTTACGAAAAGGACTTGAAGACTCACCTCTTTTTGATGGAACAATAAAAAGTATCGGTCCAAGATATTGCCCAAGTATAGAAACAAAACTCGTTATTTTCCCTGATAAAACACAGCATCAACTTTTCCTTGAACCTGAAGGAGAAAACACTATTGAATATTATCTCAACGGTTTTTCATCATCGCTAGATTGGCAAATTCAGCTTCAATCTTTAATGCTAATTCCAGGGTTTGAAAATGTAAAAATTTTTCGCCCTGGTTATGCTATTGAATACGATTTCTTTGATCCAACGAATCTGCTTCATACCCTAGAAACCAAACAAATTAAAAATTTATTTTTTGCCGGACAAATTAACGGAACAACTGGTTATGAAGAAGCGGCATCACAAGGTCTCATTGCAGGAATTAATGCGCACTTAAGAATTCATTCAAATACGGAATTTATCCTTACTCGTGATAATTCTTACATTGGAGTCTTAATTGACGATCTAGTTACAAAAGGTGTAGATGAACCATACAGAATGTTTACATCAAGAGCTGAATACCGCATTCTTCTAAGGCAAGATACTGCAGATATACGCCTTACTCCATTAGCAGATAAAATTGGATTAATTTCTAAACCACGCATAGAATTATTAGAAAATAAAAAAAATAAAATATCAGAAATAATACGATTTTGCGACGAACAAACTATCGAACCATCAATCATTAATTCTTACCTTGAGAGCATTCATTCATCTCAAATATCTCAAAAAACAAAAATTTCTAATCTTATTAAACGACCAGAAATTACAATTCAAAATCTTATTCATTTAATTCCTGAACTAAATAATATAATATCCACGATAAATCATCGAAAAGCTGATACAATTGAATCAGCAGAAACAGAAATAAAATATTTAGGTTACATTGATCGTGAAAAACTATTTGCAGCAAAATACACTAGACTTGAAGAACTAATTATTCCCAACAAATTAATATTCAATGACCTTCACTCTCTTTCAACAGAAGCAAGACAAAAGTTAACCAGAATTAATCCAAAAACCATTGGACAAGCTTCAAGAATACCTGGAGTTTCTCCATCTGATATTAATGTTTTATTAATATATTTAGGAAGATAACGTTCCACGTGAAACATATTTAAAATTATTATCATGTTTACAATAGAAGGAAATATTGTCAATGTTATTAATAGCACTATTACACAAGGTGTTATCATAGTGCATCAAGGTAAAATACAAGAGATTATTACCACAAATAAATCATATAATAATTATATTTTACCTGGATTAATTGACGCTCATGTTCACATTGAAAGCTCAATGTTAACTCCTCAGCAATTTGGGAAGCTTATAGTTTCACGTGGAACTGTTGGGACTGTGTCTGATCCACATGAAATAGCTAATGTCCTAGGGATATACGGTATAAACTATATGATTGACAATGCTAAGCTGTCTCCCTTAAAATTTAATTTTGGAGTTCCGTCGTGTGTTCCGGCAACATCTTTTGAAACATCCGGTTCAAATATTGGGGTTGAAGACATAGAGGATTTTCTTAATAGAAGTGAAATTTGTTGCCTTTCTGAGATGATGAATTATCCCGGAGTAATTTACGCTGAAGAAGAGGTGATGTCAAAAATTAATTGTGCAATTAAAGTAAATAAACCTATTGATGGACATGCACCAAATATAAAGGGCGACAATCTTATCAAATATGTTACAGCCGGTATTTCTACTGACCACGAATGCTCAACTCTTGAGGAGGCAATAGAAAAAATCAAACTCGGCATGAAAATACAAATCCGAGAAGGCAGTGCAGCTAAAAACTTTGAGGCATTGCACTCTTTGATAAATATGTATCCTGATTCTGTTATGCTATGCACAGACGATTCACATCCGGAAGATATAATAAATGAAGGGCATATTGATAAAATTATTCGAAAAGGAATTAAAAAGGGTTTAAATATTTTTAACCTTCTAAAAGCTGCAACCGTAAATCCAATTAAACATTACAATTTGAATATCGGTCTTTTACAGCCCAAAGATCCTGCAGACTTTATCATTATTGACAACCTTAATGATTTCAACATTCTACAGACATATATTAACGGAATTAAGCTTTATGACACAGGCAAACTACATTTTAAACTTAGAGGATTCCCAATTGAAATTAATAATTTTAAACGAAAAAATATTTACATCGAAGACTTAAAAATTAAATCAGTTAGTGAAAAAATTAGGGTTATTGAAGTAGCAGACGGGGAACTCATTACAAAATCAGCAATTACATCTGCTAAAACAAAAGATGGGCTTATTGTTCCAGATATTGAAAATGATATTATTAAGCTTGTTGTTGTAAATAGATATGATAATACGTCGGCTCCAGCAGTTGGTTTTATTAAAAATATCGGGATTAAAAAAGGGGCATTCGGATCAAGCATTGCCCATGATAGCCATAACCTGATTGTTGCCGGAACAAATGATGAAGATATTATTAAATGCTTAAATGCACTGATTGAAAATAAAGGAGGGCTAGTAGTTTGCTCTGGTGAAGATACAAATATTTTACAACTTGAAGTCGCTGGTTTAATGACCAATAAAGACGGTATTCTAGTGGCTGAACAATACAATCAACTGAAACAAAAAGTTCATGATCTTGGTTCTAAACTAAAGGCTCCATTTATGACACTTTCCTTCATGTCGTTACTAGTTATTCCTGAATTGAAACTTGGGGATAAAGGTCTATTTGACGTAAATAAATTTGCATTTACTTCACTATATGTTAATTAAAAGTTCAAAATCCAAGTATGAAAATTGTTATTCAAAGAGTAAAAGAGGCATCTGTAACAATTAATTCGATTGTAAAATCAAAAATACAGACCGGGCTTCTAGTGCTTTTAGGAATAGTAGAAAAAGACACATTAGAAGATGTGCAATGGTTGGTAAATAAAATGTGCAACTTAAGAATATTCAATGATAAACACATGGTTACGAATTTGTCTGTATTTGATATAAATAAAGAAATATTAATAGTGAGTCAATTCACATTACACGCATTAACAAACAAGGGAAATCGTCCCTCATATATTAAAGCAGCAAATACAGAAATTGCTTATCCACTTTATCAAAGTTTTATAGCTGAAACTGAAAAATTAATGAAGAAACAGATTAATTCAGGAGAATTTGGAGAAATGATGGA
>JAVHQG010000138.1:0-4197 GCA_036171035.1 Bacteroidales bacterium | reverse complement strand
ACTAAATATTTTAAATTTCCCCAACCCTGCTTTTTGTAAAAAATAACTGAATGATGTACCTAATACGCCCATTCCATATTTTGAACTTCTGGAAAAATTTATGGAAGATGCTTCTTCAAAATACTTTGTTGGGCAGGTGATTTCAGCAATTTCGTAACCGGCAAAAAATATTTGTGCCAACATCTGATTATCGAAAACAAAATCGTCAGAATTAATGTTATAATTTATTTTTTGTAATACTTCTTTTGAAAAAGCCCTGAACCCGGTGTGATATTCAGATAATTTCTGGTTCATTAACGTGTTTTGTGAAAAAGTAAGAAACCTGTTAAAAAAATATTTATACAACGGCATTCCTCCACGCAATGCCCCTTTGCCTAAAATTCGCGAACCTAGCACAACTTGATATACATCGTTTGCAATCAGGTAACACATCGAATGAATGAGCTTTGGCGTATATTGATAATCGGGATGCAACATCACCACAATATCGGCATTCAATTCCAGTGCTTTGTTATAACACGATTTTTGATTTCCACCATATCCTGTATTTTTTTCATGGCGAATAATGTATTTAATACCTATCTGTTTACCTTTCTCTACGGTGTTATCGCGACTACAATCATCAACAAGAATCACCTCATCAACAATATCAAAAGGGATTTCTTTATAGGTTTGCTCAAGTGTTTTTTCTGCATTATAAGCCGGCAAAACAACAGCAATTTTTTTGTTATAAATCATTTATATTCTATTTTATATATTTGTTTCGTCAATCACATATAATGGTCGTTTCCTTATGTTAGTTGACATACGACTAATGTACTCTCCAATTATTCCGATGCTTAAAAGTTGTATGCCTCCAAGAAACAAAACGCATAAAATAAGCGAAGCCCAGCCTGGCACATATACTTTTATAACAAACCGCGAATAGAGTGCGTAAAGCATAATAAAAAACGATAAGCCTGATACAATAAATCCTGAAATAGTTGCAAATTTCAATGGAAAATCAGAAAACGATGTGATAGCATTAATTGCCAAACGCAGCATTTTAGAAAAAGTATAACCTGTTTCTCCGGCATATCTTCTTTCTCTTTCATATTCCACATATGTTTGTTTAAAACCGGCCCAGGCAATTTGTCCGCGTAGATATTTCTCTTGTTCAGGCATTTTTTTTAACACATCAACAATTTTTCTGTCAATCATTCTGTAATCGCCCGCATCAAGTGGAATATTAATATCTGTTATTTTGTGAAGAATTCTATAAAAAAGTTTTGCTGAAATCGTCTTAAAAAACGATTCACCTTCTCTCAATTTTCTTTTCCCATAAACAACGCTAAACCCTTCGTTCATTCTGGCATACATCTGTTCTATCAGCTCTGGTGGATCTTGTAAATCCGCATCAATAATTACAACCCTGTTCCCAACAGATACATCAATACCTGCACAAATAGCTACCTGCTGCCCAAAATTACGACTAAAACTGATATATTTAACAAATTCGTTGTTTTCTGCAAGATTTTTTATCAGGAGAAATGAGTTGTCTTTACTCCCATCATTAACAAAAATAATTTCCCGTGTGAGGCTTAATTTTTCAAACATTTGTACCAAACGATCAAATAAAGATAAGATGTTTTTCCCCTCGTTATATACAGGAATAATTACAGATATGTCTCGAATTTTGTGCATTATTTAGTTCTTATAAGAAAACTCAGTGTCAGATAAGAAAATGTCAAGAATGAGGCTTTCGTAGTTTTGAAAATCAAGGAGTTTACTTTTGTAAATGACTGTTTTCAAAACAGAGTAACGAAATTATTGGCGTTTTCTTGCTGACACTATTTATTTATTCTTCGTGCCTATTTACAACCAGCAAATATAAAGATTTTATATTAATCAACTTCGTGAAAAAAGCAAGTGCAATACCAACAAAAAACAACACAAATATACCTAAAATCCAATTTACCATAAATTGCCGGAGTACATATCCTGTTACACTTATCACAACGATGTATGAAACAAGAATAAAAATAAATTTATAATTGATTTTAAATTGAAATATTTTACGTGCAATTAACACTTGTGCTGTTGCAGTAAATGTTTGTGTTACCAAGCTTGCCATTGCTGAACCAAGTGCTTTATATCTGGGAATTAATATCAGATTTAACAGAATATTTATAATCATTCCAAGTGCAGCCATCAAATTCAGGTTGCGCATGCTTCCATTGGCGGTGAGCAACGTACCAAAAATATAAGTAGTGGAAATTGAAATAAAACCAATCATCAATATCCCTAGAATATCAGCAGATGTCTGCACATGGTTGTTGTAGAGCATTGCCATGATATGATCGCGATAAATAAATGCTGATACAGACAACAACAGTGTTGGCACAATCAACAAAGAATAGGAAAATTGTGTCATCTGTTCAATCGGTTGATGCTGCTTAATCATTTTTGCAAACATGGGCAATAATAATCCGGCAAACAAAAAAGCAAACATAGAGGCAGCATCAAGAATACGAAACGCTTGCGCATAAATACCAGCCTGCTCTTTCCCATTAGACAACATTCGTTCAAGCATCACAGAATCTATTCGATTATACATTGCCATGAGTAAAATCAGCAAAGCGTACGGATAGCTCTGTTTTAAAAAAACAATGAAAAAACCCAGATCAAATTTCAAACGAATAAAACCAGATTTTTTAAGAACAATCATAAAAGTAATGATTGTTGTAAACCCATATGCAATGGTCTGTGCATAAACAAACCACTCGATCTGAAACGGAGTTGCCATGATGTTTCCCCAAAGCAACACAGAACAAATTGCAATCATCAGAATTTTATCAAGAACAGACAACATGCTATCTGTCTTAAAATAGTGAAGTCCGCTGATATTTGACCTCAAATAAAGTGTAAAGGATATTAAAAATTGATTAAACATCAAAAACAGCAGCAAGTGCATTTGTTCTTTTTGATATCCAATTGATAATGCAACAACAATGCAGACTAAGCTATAAACAAAGGCAAGAAGAAATTTTAAGATTACAACATTTGAGAGATACTTGCTTAAAAGTTGATTATGCTGGGCAATATTTTTATTGTTAAAATTAGTGATACCAAAATCTAGAATGATATTCAGCATCAACGAAAAATTAAAAAGAGAAAAATACAAACCATATTGTTCCGCACCCACAACGTTCTGAATTGTTCTGTCGATCCCAAAAATCCAAAAAGGCTTAACAAGCAAGTTCAGCAAAAGCAGCAGGGCAAGATTTGTGAAAAATTTTCTTTTCAATTTATTTATATTTTAGGAATGCTCGTAATGCAAAATTATTACACTTCTCTCATATATGAAACAGCTCTATTAATAAACTGATTAAATGGTGCCATTGCTTTAAACGTAGCTATTATTACTTCAGCAAAATTTTCGCCTAACACTTCTTTGTCGCTCATAAACCGCATCACGGTATAATCTTTAAACTTCAATAAATCAATTTCCGGGAAATCTTTAGCAAAACCTTTTGGAGTCAATGTTGTTTTTGATCCGTTAATTTCTCCAAAATTTTTCTTGAAATTTTTATGATTAATTATTTTTTTAAACTCATCAACGTTATCGTAAATATCTTGACGCACTGCTTTTAAAATATCAGTTTGTGGCATATAAATTCCCCCTCCAATAAATGATGCTCCGGGTTGAATATGCAAATAATATCCGGCAAATCCACTTTTTTTCCCACCTCTTACAATGAATCCGCCAAAATTTGTTTTATATGGCGATTTATCATTCGAAAAACGCACATCCCGATTAATACGAAACATGCAATCTTTTACATTTAAAAATTGAATTTCCTTATCAAATTTAGCCACATCAACCAATAAACCGGTTATTATTTCAGCAAATTCAGCCTTTGCAATTTCATATTGTTTTCGATTTTTATCAAACCATTCTTTACTATTGTTCTTCGTTAATTCATTTAAAAAATTTATCGTATTTATTATGTTCATAATCGTTTTGCATTTAATTACTTCGTATATCTGCTATCGATCATCCGCACAAACTGGCTCAAACAGCCACCGGCAGTTTGCCCTCTTCAATCTGCAATCATTTTACTTTTCAATATTATTTGATTAACGAATTAAGATTAACGATTTTCGATTTCAGATTTTAACTCCTTCGTATATCTGCTATCGTTACTCTTCAATCTG
>JAVHQG010000137.1:0-4199 GCA_036171035.1 Bacteroidales bacterium | reverse complement strand
AAGCCTCATTCTTGACATTTTCTTATCTGACACTGAGTTTTCTTTCAAGAACTATTTACGTTTCAGAAAAGTTAAAACATATTGATTTGCATAGAATAGTTTTGTATTATTTTTATAGGTTTGCATTTCATAATTCGATGCAACAAATATAGCTTAATAACTCAATTTTTTTAAGCTTAACCATTATGAAGACGAGACTTAAAATATATATAATTTACATCCTTTTTTGGCTAATTTTTTTTTGGATTAGCAAATTTATTTTCCTTTTTTATAATTTTTCTCTAGCTCACGAAATAGGTATCGCTGCATGGATTGGTATTTTTACACATGGAATTTGGCTTGACCTTTCTGCAACAGGATATATTGTTGTGATTCCATGCTTCATCTTTTTATTTACATCCTTTTCAAAATCAAAGTACCTGCAATATTTTCTTTTAACATACACGCTTATATTATTATTAGCAAATATTATTTTACTTGTTGGGGATGTTGAGCTGTACACTCATTGGAAATACAGGCTTGATGCAACACCATTGCTCTATTTGAACAAACCTGGTGAAATTTTTGGATCTGTTAGCATCTGGGTTTTGATTCGGCAGATATTGATTGGACTATTTTTATTTGCTGCGTTTGTGTATTGTTATCATAAAATCATTGCATCAAAAATAAAACAATTAGAGCCTACCAACTGGAAAAATATTCCTCTTTTTCTCTTGCTTTCGCTGTTGAATTTTTTATTGATACGTGGGGGGGTGGGCTTGGTTCCGGTAAATTTGAGCGTAGCATATTTTCATAAAAATATTTTTGTCAATCATGCTTCTGTAAATTTGCTTTGGAATGTTGGAAGTTCCCTTGCAGAAAGTGCAGATTTAAAAAACCGATTTTTGTTTTACCAGCCTGCTGTTGCAGATAAAAATTTCAATAAGCTGTTTGCTAAAGAATCAAAAAAACAAATTATTTTAAAAGGCAAAAGACAAAATATATTGATTATTTTAATAGAAAGTTTTACGGCAAAAGCAGTGCATTCAGTAGGAGGGAAGGAGGGCGTTACACCATGTTTTGATGCACTAACAAAACAAGGGATATTATTCAATAATTTTTATGCAAGTGGTGATCGTTCTGATAAAGGTATTGTTGCCGTGTTCAGTGGATTTCCTGCACTGCCTAAAACTTCCATTATGAAGTACCCTTCTAAAACCCAGCAATTGCCATTTATCAGCAAAGTCTTAAAACAACAGGGATACACAACAGCATTTTATTATGGTGGCGATCCTGATTTTGCAAATATTAAAGCATATTTATTAAATGGGGGCTTTGATAAAATCATATCCAAAAATGATTTTTCAAAAAAAGACTGCAATGCAAAATGGGGTGTCCACGATCATGTTACCTTGAATCGGCTGCTGACAGATTTGAATAAGGCTACAGCACCTTTTTGCTATGCTCTATTTACTTTGAGCAGTCACGAACCTTACGATGTGCCTATGAAGCCATATATCACAGGCAATGACGATGAATCTAAATTTCTGAATTCGATTCATTATACAGATAAATGCATTGGCGATTTTATTGATAAAGCCAAACAAACCGCTTGGTGGAAAAACACACTGGTGGTGTTTGTTGCAGATCATGGGCATTTGTTGCCTGGAAATACACCATATAATGCTCCTGAAAGTTTTCATATCCCGATGTTGTGGATGGGCGGAGTGTTGTGCAGAACAGATACAATAGTTCGTCAAACAGCCTCGCAAACAGATATAGCGGCTACTATATTATCGCAAATGAATTTGGATATTTCAGATTTTAAATACAGTTCAGATATTTTTCATTCTGATTCTACAGGTTTCGCTTTTTATTCATTTAATGACGGCTTTGGTTTTATCTCAGGGCAAGATCATCTGATATTTGATAATGTTTCCCGGAAATGCCTTGAACAAACAAGCGCAAAACCTGTCTGGTTAATGCAACAAGGAAAATCTTTTTTACAAGTAGCTTATGGCGATTTTGTAAAAAAATAAGTTTAAGCATACAACCTTTATTCTCTTTAGCCCAGTTAAGCGTAGCGTCTCGCTTATTCATATCAATGAATTCTAACCATATGTTTCCCAAATTCTGTCTATTTTTTCAATCTGCAATAAACCCTTTTCTCCTGAATAATCTAATGCGCTTGAATATAAATAATCTTCATCTTTTGGTACAATACCAGCTCTAACAGGATTATTATGTATATATTCTAATTTTTTTTCCATGAATTTATTTGAGAAGATATATTCTGCATGATTTTCGTGAGTCCAAAACTGATATTCTGAATTGTGTTTATGCTTAAATGATGCATTTTAAATATTGTCAGCATCCAGTCTCCGGTTGGCATATTGTTTCAAAAATAAAAATTCTGTTCTTGTTTTTGGCAGGATGCCAGATAAAAATAAACGTAGCTAGACAATACGCTTAACAGGGCACAGCAATCCGCTACAATCAGAATATTTTAATATCATACTGCCATCATTCGGATTTGGATATATTTTTGCAAAAGTACCGCTATTCTTTCACCAGCTTCCTCACAGAAATCCCTTTCCCTGTAACCACTTTCACAAAATAAACCCCTTGCGGAAAGTGCTGAATGTTAAAAGTAAAATTGCTTTGATAGCTGTTTTTTTGCAACAACAAATTGCCTTGTAAATCATAAATCAAGATTTCAGCTTTGTTAGCTGCAGGTTTATTTAAAGATTCTTATATCAAAAGGGAAATCTTCAACTCTTATAATTTTAATTTTAGTAAATTCTTTATGATTTGGATTTATAAGATAATTGAAATCACCTTTTGTTACTGATGATGGAACCTGAAAAACACAATATTTGTTCTCTCTAATAAACTTATCTCCAATTTTTTGAGTTGATACAGGATGTGGAAATTCATTCCAATCACTTGATAATTCAGATATTTTAAGTTTTTTAATAGAAATATCATCAGGTACAAAAATTGTCATCATTAAATAATCTGTTGGTAACGTAGCAAGAGTAAAATGAACTGCTACTTCAGCCATTGCTAATGATCTATTTGCAGCTGTATAAATCATTTCTATTCCGATTGAGTTCCATCTTGCACCTTTTTCAGCAGCTCCTTTTCCAGATAAACTTTTTGAAAATTTTGTTCTTGTCAATCTAAATAATTCCATTATACTAGTATTCCATGATTAATTCTAGTTAACTCTCCTATTACCATTTCTTTTCCATAAGAATCTCTTAATAATTCTATTGGTTTATGATTCGCTAAAGCAAAATTTGGAGTATCTAACCATAATTTAAATTTATGCATATCCCCAAATATGTCTAATCCGATATTAGTAACTTCTGCAATTTCAATAATTTTCTCGGATTGAAGTGATTTAAAATGACGAGATGAATGCTTATATCGTTGTAATGATTTAGTAGAGAGGTCAAGTATTATAGCCCAATCATTTTCACTAAATGGAGTATAATGTTGAATTAAATTAAACAATGAATAAGGAATACCTTGATGTATTAATTGAATTATTAACATTCTGTTTGATAAAAAATCAGTATAAGTCAATTGTTTTGAAGATACTTGTTTTTTTATATTAGTACGAGGGCGTTTAAAAAGTATAGCAATCTCTTTATCTAATTTTTGTTTAATATGTATATTTGAATTTATCATAATTATTTATTTTAGACATTTGTCTACAAAAATAAGACAATATTCTTAAAAATCAAAATATTTTATATAAATAGTACTTGCAAGAAAACTATTAAAATATAATTTTCAATGCCTTTTTACCCTTAATCCCTAAAGGGAAGCCATTGAAAATCAGCCACCCTTTAGGGTCGGGGCAAAGGCTGATTTTATAAAACAGTCGTTTTCTTGCTGACACTAAATATCTCTAAAACTTATTATGACCAATTTACGATGTACCCTTTAAACTTGCAGCTAACGGTTTCGAGTTGAAACTGTGCCGCTTAATACAAATTAATCATGCGATGGTTGCAGCCCTATCATTTATCATAAAAGCGGCATTGTTTTAACTTGTTGTTACCAATTGACCGATTTAGTATATAAATCATTGTATTATTATTCTCCACATTTTTAAAATTTTATATTATTATCAGGCTGATTATGGGATGTAATAAAATACCGACCTGAAGGTCAATTTCTGGCGTTCGGAACAATCAATTAACTTTGCT
>JAVHQG010000136.1:0-19116 GCA_036171035.1 Bacteroidales bacterium | reverse complement strand
ACTAAATAAATATCTAATAAATTATGTGTAAAATTTTAAATTTGTTCCTCATTTCAATGCTTATGATCAGCTGTTGTAAAAATAACGACCTGCCAAAAACAGGCGAATCTGAAAAACAATCAGAGAATCCTCCTGTCTTCAACAATGCACTTACAGAACAGGAAATATCTTCCGGTATCTTAACCCCGGAAATCATGTGGAAATATGGTCGCGAGAGCGAAGCACAGATTTCTCCGGATGGAAAACATATCTTGTACGCTGTAAAAAGATACGACGTACCCACAAATAAAAGTAAAAACGAATTGTTTCTAATGCCGGCATCAGGTGGAGAAGCAAAGAAATTAACATCATACACGGGGCAAAACTTCAATGCTCGCTGGGCTCCCAACGGCAATAAAATTGGATATATCTCTGATGAGTCAGGAACAAACCAAATTTGGGAAATGAAACCTGACGGTTCTGAAAAAAAACAAATTTCAGAAATTAACGATGGAATCAACAGTTTTGAATATTCTCCAACAAACAATCAAATTCTTTATATAAAAGATGTAAAACTTGACGAAACTGTAAATGAAGTGTATAAAGACCTTCCAAAAGCAAATGCAAGAATCATTGACAATATGATGTACAGACATTGGGATAATTGGCATGATTACGCATATAGCCACGTTTTCTATACAAAGTTTTCCAATGGAAAAATTATGCCTGGAAAAGACATTATGGAAAATGAAAAATTTGATTCTCCGCTTTCTCCTTATTTTGATAATTCAGAGGTCTCATGGAGTCCGGATGGAAAAATGATTGCTTATACCTGTAAAAAACTTTCAGGTAAGGAATATACCATAAGCACAAATTCCGACATCTATCTCTACAATATTGAAACCGGTACAACAGAAAACATTTCTGCCGGAATGAATGGCTACGATAAATATCCTGTGTTTTCGTACGATAGTAAAAAAATAGCTTGGCAAAGCATGAAAACACCTGGTTATGAATCCGATAAAAATCGACTCATCGTTTATGATCTTAACACAAAAGAAAAAAATGATGTGACAAAAAACTTTAATGAAGGAGTTGCCTCCCTTCAGTGGAATAAAGACGATAGTAAAATATTTTTCATCAGTGGAATTAATGCTACTTATCAGATTTTTGTTGCTGACCTTCAAACTGAAAAAATCTCACAACTAACGAAAGGTGTTCACGACTACAATTTTATCCAAAAGTTAAACAATATTCTTATTGGTGAGAAAACTACAATGGCAATGGCTTCTGAAATATTCAAAATTGATGAAACTACAGGTGCTGAAACTCAATTAACCTTCGTCAATAAAAATATTTACGACAAAATTGAAATGGGAAAAGTTGAAGCACGTTGGGTAAAAACAACCGATAATAAACAAATGCTTGTATGGCTTGTCCTACCTCCAAAATTTGACCCAAACAAGAAGTATCCGGCAGTTTTGTTTTGCAACGGTGGACCACAGAGCGCAGTTAGCCAATTTTTCTCGTTCCGTTGGAATTTTCAAATGATGGCCGCCAATGGATATGTTGTGATTGCTCCAAATAGACGAGGGTTGCCAACATTCGGACAAGAATGGAACGATCAAATAGCAGGCGATTATGGTGGACAAAACATGAAAGATTACCTGTCAGCAGTTGATGCAATTAAAAAAGAAAATTTTATTGATCCAAATAAAATCGGATGCGTGGGTCCCAGCTATGGAGGATACTCTGTTTATTGGCTTGCCGGTCATCATGAGAAACGATTTAAAGCTTTTATTGCGCATTGCGGAATGTATAATCTCGAAAGCCAGTATGGTGCAACTGATGAATACTTTTTTGTAAATCATGATCTTGGTGGACCATTTTGGAACAAGCCACGCCCAAAAAGCTATGATTATTCTCCTCATTTATTTGTACAAAACTGGGATACCCCAATTTTAATATTCCATGGCGGTAAAGATTTCAGAATCCCTTACACACAAGCAATGGAAGCATTCAATGCAGCACAACTACGAGGGATTCCCAGTCGTTTTGTATTTTTCCCTGAAGAATCTCATTTCGTTGTAAAACCACAAAATGCAATACTTTGGCAAAGGGAATTTAAAGCATGGTTAGATAAGTGGGTAAAAGACTGATTATAAATATTAAATATTTTTTTGTTATTCGATTTTTTGTTATACTTTTGTGCCGTTGAGGCTGAAAGAAATGGAAAAGATTATAGGGGACAACGTCCCCTATTTTATTATAGTGAAATGATAAAAAAAGATGCAATAGTAACATTGGTACAGCAGAAAATTACAGACACTGATATTTTTGTTGTAAACATTACCGTTGGTGGAAACAACAGAATTTTTGTTCGTGTTGATAAACCATTAGGTATTTCACTTGAAGAATGCCAAAGTATAAGCAAGCATATTGAGAATAACCTCGATCGCGAAACAGAAGATTTTGAGCTGGAGGTTTCATCTCCCGGTATTGGAGAACCTTTTAAAGTGATACAACAATTTGAAAAATGTATAAATAAATTTGTCTGCGTTATTTCAAAAGAAGGAGAAAAAACAAATGGTGTATTGCAAAACATAATAGGAGAAGAAATTGAAATTGAAACTGAAGAAAAAATCAAATCTGCCGACAAATCAAAAAAATCGATACTAAAAAAGAAATACACTTACAATATCAATAACATCACAGTTAAAGAAATAATTTTATTAAAGTAACTTGTAAATCATTTAAAAATGGAGACCTTAAACTTATTAGAACCATTTCTTGAATTCAAAGAATTAAAGAACATTGACAGGCCACTAATGATGAGCATCCTTGAAGAAGTATTCAGGAGTACAATCATCAAAACCTATGGTTCCGATGAAAATTATGACATTATCATCAACATTGACAAAGGTGACTTCCAGATTTTTAAATCTTGGGAAGTGGTTGAAGATGGCATGGTTGAAGACGCACAAAAACAACTTGCATTAAAAGATGCACTCAAAATTGACGCTGACGCTTCCGTAGGAGACGATGTAACTGATGAAGTAAAATTCTCATCCTTTGGAAGAAGAGCCATTCTTTCACTTCGGCAAAACCTTACATCAAGAATTTTAGAACTTGAGAAAGATAATATTTATAACAAATATAAAGATAGAATTGGAGATATTGTAACGGGTGAAGTTTATCAAATTTGGAAAAGAGAAATTCTTATTCTTGATGATGATGGAAATGAATTGCTAATCCCAAAAACAGAACAAATCCCTACAGATTTTTTCAAAAAAGGAGATTCAATACGTGCCGTAGTTATCAAAGTGGATATGAAAAACAACACTCCACTAGTAATACTATCTAGAACATCGCCTGCATTTTTGGAAAGACTTTTTGAACTAGAAGTTCCCGAAATATTTGACGGATTAATCACTATCAAAAAAATTGTTCGCCTCCCTGGAGAAAGAGCTAAAGTTGCTGTTGAATCATATGATGATAGAATTGATCCTGTAGGCGCATGTGTTGGCGTTAAAGGCTCAAGAATACATGGGATCGTAAGAGAATTAAAAAATGAAAATATTGATGTAATTAATTATACAAACAATTTTCAGCTTTACATTCAAAGAGCCCTCAGTCCTGCTAAGGTAAACTCAATTAAAATTGATGACAATACAAAAAGAGCTGAGGTTTTCATGAATCCCGATCAAGTTTCTCTTGCTATTGGAAAAGGAGGATTTAATATTAAGCTCGCCAGCCAACTTACAGGCTACGAAATTGATGTTTTCAGAGAACTTGACGAAAACGATGAAGACGTGGATCTAGACGAATTTGCAGATGAAATTGAAGGATGGATACTTGATGAACTAAAAGTAGTTGGTTGCGATACCGCAAAAAGCGTTCTTGATCTCACAGTTGAAGACCTTGTAAAAAGGACAGATCTTGAAGAAGAAACTATTAAAGAAGTAATAAGAATATTAAAATCAGAATTCGATTAATCATATATCTGTCCCCCTGTAATAATTAGGGTTTCACAAGCTAATACCAAATTTAAAATCGCTCTATGTCAGAAGGTAAAAATCTTAAGTTAATTAAAGTCGCAAAGGAATTTAATGTTGGGATTCCGACAATTATTGAGTTTCTGAAAAAGAAAAATATTGCAATTGATTCTAATCCTAATACGAAAGTTACCGACGAAGTATTTGCGTTACTTGTTAAAGAATATAGTTCTGACAGCGATCTGAAAAAAGAATCTAAAGAGCTAAGTCTAAAAAGCAGGGAAAGAAAAGAAACAATTGCACTTGAAGATTTCAGCGCACCAAACATTGATGCGACCATTGAAACTGAAGATACTATTTTCATTAATGACACTAGCTCTAAACCAGCCGAAATCGGTGTGAAAATTATTGGGAAAATAGATATTGAACCTATTAAAAAGAAAAAAGAAGTAAGTAAAGAAATTCCTGCACCTCAACCTCCTGTACAAATAATTAAACCTGAGGATAAAAAACCCTCAAAAAAAGTAGTAGCAGAACAGCCGCAAGAAACCACTTCTGAAATTGTAAAAGAAGAAACAATTGTCGCCGAAAAGAAAAAAGCAAAAGATAATCCTATTGAAGAATTTTCTATAGAAAGAGTAGAACTCGAAGAGCCAAAAGTTCTTGGAAAAAT
This sequence comes from Bacteroidales bacterium, assembly GCA_036171035.1. Classification (GTDB taxonomy): domain Bacteria; phylum Bacteroidota; class Bacteroidia; order Bacteroidales; family GWF2-35-48; genus GWF2-35-48. The sequence goes on along the minus strand of JAVHQG010000136.1, from coordinate 14,469 downwards.
TGATCTTAATGCAATCAACCAAAAAACACGTCCTGCTAAAAAATCTAAAAAAGAAAAAGACGAGGATCGTAAGCAAAAAGATATTCTTGAAAAAGAATTAAAAAGATCAAGGAAAAATGCAGAGATAATAAAAGAAAAAGTTGAAGATATTACGACTGACCTTGAAGAAGTTGCATTACCAGAAAAACAAATAATTCCTGAAGAAAAAGGCGATGAACTTTTCCATACTATAGTCGAAAAGCTTTCCGGACCTACAGTTTTAGGTAGAATGGATCTCCCCGCAAAAGAAGAAAGAAAACCTCCTGTACTTGTAACAAACGCTGACAGAGAAGCTTTCAAGAAAAAGAAACGCAAGAGAATAAAGAAAGAAAAAGAAAAAGAAACCATTGTCTCTGTTGAAAAGCGTGCTGCAGAAGCAAAAGAATCACCATTTAAGAAAAAAGCTATTCTTAAAGGTGATAACAAGCATAGAATTTTCAAAGTTGAAGTAAATGATGAAGAAGTGCAGAAGCAAATGAAAGAAACACTTTCTTCAATGGGAAATAAAAACAAATCAAAAACATCAAAATATAGAAAAGAAAAGCGTGAAGGCGTAAACCAAAAAATGCATCAAGAAATGATGCAACAAGAAGCCGATAAAAATATTCTGAATATAACAGAATTTGTTACCGTTAACGAGCTTGCAACACTGATGAATGTCCCTGTTACTCAAATTATTGGGACTTGTATGAATCTTGGTCTTTTTGTGTCAATCAACCAACGTTTAGATGCAGATACAATGGTACTCGTTGCCGAAGAATTTGGATTTACTATTGAGTTTGTAAGCATTGATGCATTAAAAGACATTATTGAAGAAATTGACAATCCCGAAGATTTGTTACATAGACCTCCTATTGTTACAGTTATGGGTCATGTCGATCACGGAAAAACAAAATTACTCGATTACATAAGAAGTGCAAATGTTGTAGCCGGAGAAGCAGGCGGTATCACTCAGCATATTGGAGCATACCATGTGCAGCTTGAGAATGGGAGGCAAATTACCTTCCTTGATACTCCGGGACATGAAGCATTCACGGCCATGCGAGCTAGAGGAGCCAAAGTTACTGATATTGCTATCATTGTAATTGCCGCTGACGATAATGTAATGCCACAAACAATTGAAGCAATAAACCATGCACAAGCAGCCGGTGTTCCTATCATTTTTGCAATTAATAAAATTGATAAACCAACAGCAAACCCTGAAAAAATAAAGGAGGAACTTGCAAAAATGAATTTACTTGTTGAAGATTGGGGAGGGAAATATCAATGTCAAGAAATAGCTGCAAAACCTGGTTTGAATGTTGACTTGCTTTTAGAAAAAGTAATTTTAGAAGCAGATATGCTTGAATTAAAAGCTAATCCAAATAAAAGAGCCGTTGGAACGGTTATCGAATCGTCTTTGGATAAAGGGCGCGGATATGTATCAACCTTATTGATTAGTGCAGGAACGCTTAAAATTGGAGACATTATTCTTGCAGGAAGCTATACAGGAAGCATCAAAGCAATGTTCAATGAAAGAGGCGTTAAGGTAAAAGAAGCCGGACCATCGCAACCAATACTAATTCTAGGATTAAATGGTGCTCCACAAGCAGGCGACCCATTCAATGTAATGGAAAATGAACGAGAAGCACGTGAAATTGCAAATAAACGTGAACAATTATTAAGAGAGCAAGGTCTTAGAACTCAAAAACACATTACCCTTGATGAAATTGGTCGTCGTTTAAAAGTAGGGAACTTTAAAGAAATTAACCTCATTGTAAAAGGTGACGTGGATGGCTCTATTGAAGCACTTTCCGATTCTCTTATTAAATTATCAAACGAAGAAATTCAGGTAACAGTAATCCATAAAGCAGTTGGACAAATTTCAGAATCAGATGTAATGTTAGCTACTGCATCAAATGCAATTATTGTTGGATTTCAGGTACGACCATCTTTAAATGCTAGAAAATTAGCAGAAAAAGAACAAATTGAAATTAGATTATACTCCATTATTTACAATGCTATTGAGGAATTGAAGGATGCAATGGAAGGAATGCTTTCACCTGATTTAAAAGAAGATATTTTGGGTACAGCAGAAATAAAAGAAGTATTTAATATTTCTAAAGTTGGAAATATTGCCGGATGCTTAATGCTTGACGGAAAAATATCAAGAGCATCAAAAATAAGAGTTATAAGGGATGGAATTGTTATTCACACCGGATCATTAGGCTCTTTAAAACGATTTAAAGATGAAGCCAAAGATGTATCTTCAGGTATGGAGTGCGGGCTAAATGTTGATAAGTTTAACGATATTAAGGTCGGGGATTTAATTGAAGCATTCAGTATTACGGAAGTAAAGAAAAAACTCAAATAACATGCAGTTGACAACAAAAAAAGAAGAGCCGATTGAATATCAATCGGCTCTTCTTTTTTACAACTTCGTCAAATTTAATCAAGTGCCTTCATTACAAAAATCAACAAATTTTTTATTCCATCATCAAAGCTTGTACATCCTACAGGAGTATTATTCCCAAACAAGGGCTTCAATGTGAAATTATCAAAACTAAATTCTAATGTGATTTTTTTGCTTGTACCCTCAATCTCAGGAGCAAGTCCCTTATCGTTTACAGTTGTAAACTTAAGCTGATCGAAATTTTGTTTTACATCACTATGATGCTTTTTTACTTCAAGTGCAAAACAATGTGTTTTTAGAACTTGCTTTTTCTTCTCTTTTTTTACCTTATAAATAATTACACCATAAGTTTCAATATTGCCTGTCATCAAATTTTTTTCACCTGCGCAGGTTGTCTCATACTCATAAGATGTACCATCATACGTAAACTGACCAGTATATTTATTTTGATTTTGACCAAAAGAAATAACTGTAGCACAACAAAAACATGCTAAAATTACAAATGTTCTAAATACGTTTTTCATATAATTTGTTTTAAAAATTATGAATAAAAAAATGTAAATTTAAAAAGTTTTAAGGTCTTATCAAAATTCATACCCAATCTGATTTGATAATTTCATAAATTAATAAACAGGATACACAATAAAAGTCTTATTTTTGAGTTTGTAAATTTTTAACTTAAAAAAAATGAAAATGAAAAAATTAATACAATTATTCTGCATTGTAGCCGTTTGCATAAGCCTTAACACAACAGCACAAGACAAGAAAGGTGTCCTTGAAGGAGGCGGAACATCTCCAGAAATAACATTTACAAAAACAGAACATGATTTTGGATCAATGAAAAAAGGTTCTGATATGAAATATGATTTTACATTTAAAAATACCGGCAAAACGGCACTAGTTTTAAATAATGTAAAAGCTTCTTGCGGTTGTACTACGCCCAAATGGCCAAAAGAGCCAATAGCTCCCGGAAAGAGCAGTACAATCAACGTTACATACGACTCAAAACGAGTAGGACCTTTCACAAAATCAATCACAATAACTTCCAACGCCAAAACTCCAACAGTAGAACTACAAATAAAGGGTACAGTTGAAGATGATCTAAAAAAACAGTAGATTTGTAAAAAATCACACTTTGGAACAACTAAACACATCTATCAGCACAACACTGGATGAAGCTGAGTTTGAGCACTTGTTTAAAACACACTTTTCCGGATTGTGCTTTTTTGCACAACGATATATTAAAGATATTGATACTTCAAAAGAAATAGTGCATGACGCATTCATAAATCTGTGGGAAAAGCGAGATAGTATAGACATTACAAAATCAGTAAAATCGTATTTAGCTACATCAATCCATAACAGATGCTTAAACTATCTGCGCAACAATAAAAAATTTGATAAAGAAATTTTAAGCTTCGAGAAATTAATGCCGGAAGCAGAACCTAACGGAATGGATAACCTAGTGGCCGATGAACTTGAAAACAAAATCAAAAAATCCATTGCCGAACTTCCTGAAAAATGCAGAGAGATTTTTATTATGAACCGCTTTGAAAATCTTAAATATCAAGAAATAGCTGATAAATTAGAACTTTCAATAAAAACAGTTGAAGCCCAGATTTCAAAAGCATTACAAGTATTAAGAGCAAAATTGGTTGAATATATTACATTGTTAATTATTTTAATAAAAACCATTAATATATAAGGGTAAACACAGAGCAATGTGTAAATAGCACGAATAGGAACACCTAATGGAAGCCAAACAAGAACATATTGAACTAATTATCAGATATTTTACTGGAGAATCTAGCCCCGAAGAAATATTATTGATTTCAAATTTATTGCAATCAGACACCTCTTTTCAACAAGAATTTATTGAACAAAAGGAAATTTGGGAGCAATTTGAGTTGATCTCTATAAAAAATAGTATTGAGATTGATACTGAATGGAATAAAATTAAACATACGATTTCTAACAATGAAACAAAAGTAATTGAACCAGGAAGCGAAAAAGTCAGAAATAAATTTTCTTTATTATTGAAAATTGCTGCTGTATTTATTTTTATTTTTATTTCAGCATTTATCATATACTCACTAACAAATAATAATGAAAATAATTTCATTCAATTAGCATCAAACCATTCAGTGATTGAGAAAACACTCCCTGATGGAACAATTGTTAATTTAAACACTAATTCAAATATTACATTCCCTAGACAATTTTCCGCAAACAAACGAACGGTTGTGTTTAAGGGTCAGGCTATTTTTAACGTGGCACCTGACAAAACAAAACCATTTATCATTGATGCAGGAAATGTTTTTATAGAAGTGGTTGGCACATCTTTTATGGTTAAAACCGATGCTGATGGAAAAACTGATGTTGTGGTAACAACCGGAAAAGTTTTAGTGTATAAAAAAAGTAATCCATTGGAAAAAGTTTTGCTTATTCCCGGTGAAAAAGCTTCCTTTACCAGTAGCAATGAGCCTATTACAAAAACAAAGAATAGCGATGAAAACTACAATGCATGGAAAACGCATAGGCTTGTTTTTAATGATGCTAATCTCGAAACGATTGTTAACCAATTAAATGCCATTTACGAAGCAAAAATTATCATAGAAAATAAGAATATTGCTTCCTGTAAAGTAACCGTAACTTTCGAAAACCAATCACTTGAAGCAGTATTGAAAGTATTAGAAGCTACGATTAATATTCAAGTTTCACAATCAAAAAATCACTTTGTGATAAACGGTAACGGATGTAATTAATATATTTGTTGATGCACATATCCGTTAAGGCAAATAATGCTACTGGACTCAATAAAGTCATCAGCTCAATAAGCATATTTTTATTCACAATTTTCTATCTTAGTCAACAACAAACCGTTTCTGCTCAAGAAACCGGACTTGAAAAATCGATTTCAATAAACATCAAAAACAAACCCATAACAGATGTCATCATTGAAATCAGTGAAAAAGCACAACTCAATTTTTCATATAGCTCACAGCAGATTTCAATTGACAATAAAGTAAGTGTAAAAGCAAAAAACAGGAAGGTTAAGGATATTCTGGAACAATTACTTAAAAATAATGACCTGGATTACACATTAGTTGAAAAACAAATCATACTGAAACCTTCCGCAAAAAAAACCACAAGTGAAACAAAAAATGAAAGTCAGGAAATAAAAGATAAACATACAATTTATGGATATATAAAAGATAAAAAAACAGGAGAAATTCTTATTGGAGCATCCATATTTGCAAAAGGGACAACCTATGGCGCATTGACTAACAACTATGGTTTTTTCTCGCTTACACTGCCTGAAGGCACATATGATCTATACTGCACATATATTGGGTATAAATATATGAACCAAAACATTGATTTAAAAAAAGATGAAAAATTTAATATAGATCTTGATGTTTCCACAGAAGACATTTCTGAAATTATAGTTGTAGCCGAGGATGTAGAAAAAGCAATCAGAGAAAATCAATTAAGCGAAGTAAAACTCTCTCCTAAGGCACTATCACAAATGACAGGATTTGTGGGAGAAACAGATATAATAAAATCATTGCAATCTGTACCTGGTATTAAAACATACGGTGACGGTTCTACACTTTTCTATGTTCGCGGAGGCTCTAGCGATCAGAACCTTATTATGATTGACGAAGCCCCTATTTACAACCCTTCTCATCTCTTTGGTTTTTTTACAGCTTTTTCGCCCGATGCAATTAAAGATGTGAATGCTTACAAAGGTGATTTTCCTGCAACATTTGGTGGACGCATTTCCTCTGTTATAGATATTCATACAAAGGATGGAAACATGAAACAACTTGGATTTTCCGGCAATTTAGGTCCATTTACATCTAGCTTAACGGTTGAAGGACCAATATGGAAAGACCATTGTTCGTTCTTTATTTCAGGTAGAAGATCCAATTTAAACTGGATACAATACACCTCAAATAAATTATTTGATATTAAATTTTATGACCTCAATGCGAAGCTCAACTTCAAAGCTAATGATAATAACAGATTTTTTGTCTCATTCTACAATGGCGCAGATGATTTCAGCAGATTTAGCTCTAGTTCGGTGAATACGTTTGGAATAAGTTGGGACAATATTTTAGGGACATTTCGTTGGAATCATATTTTCGACGATCGCTTATTTTCAAATACAACCTTTTACACCAGCCACTACAACTACTACTTATACATTTCAAAAGATCGTAATGAATACTGGAATTCATCTATAGATAACTACACTACAAAAACAGATTTTACATGGTATATGAACCCACAAAACACTATCAAAACCGGAGTCCACGTGAATATGCACACATCAAACCCAGGAAATGTTCACATCCCTGACAATACCATTCAGAGCAGTATTCCACTGATTTCCCCCTATCAATCTCTTGAATTTGCATTTTATGCAAGCAATGAAAGTGAAATAACAAATAAATGGTCTTTGCGTTATGGAATAAGAGTGCCCTTATGGCAAAATCTCGGTCCAACAAAAGTATTCTACTTTGATAAAAATTATCAAAACCAAGATGTGGAAATTATTAACGATAAATCAATCTATAATTATTATCTGAATATTGAACCACGATTTAATGTGATATACAGAATAAATGACAGAACATCTGTGAAAGCAAGCTATACACGCACAACACAATGTCTCCACCAAATAACAAATTCAGTTAGTCCGTTTACATCCATGGAAGTGTGGATTCCAAGTGGACCTAACATAAAACCAACTACAGCAGACCAGGTAGCAGCAGGCTGGTTCAAACATTATATAGCACCTGGATTAGATTTATCTTGTGAAAGTTTTTTTAAAATGACAGATAATCAAATTGATTATAAAGACCATGCGAATTTGATTTTCAACCCACTCATTGAAGGAGAGTTACGCTCAGGGAGTGCGTGGGCTTATGGTGTTGAAGTGATGTTGCGCAGACAAGAAGGACGATTCACCGGTTGGGTAGGATACACATGGTCTCGCACATTTAGAAATACAACCGGGGTCAATAATAACAATACATATCCTGCCAATTATGACAGACCACATAATATCTGCATGAATTTATCATATAGCACCGAACAACATTGGATTATAACTACAAACTGGATATATTTAACCGGCTCAACATTCTCATCACCCACAAGTTTTTATGATTACAATGGCTATACTGTTCCGATATATGGTTCAAAAAACAACGATAGATTACCACCTTACCACAGACTAGATCTATCACTCACATACAATATAAATCAATCTGGAGCGAGATTCAGGCATAGTTTTATTCTAACAATTTATAATTTATATGCTCGCAGCAATCCTATTTCAGTTGATTTCAATAAAATAATAGACGATAACGGAAAAATTGTTGTCCCCTCTGACATGGGAAACAAGCCCGATCTTATTCCAACTTCAATATCTGTAGCCGGTATCATTCCATCAATCACATATAATTTCAAATTTTGATGAAAAGCAAACAAGCAATAATATTAAGCTACTTAGTGCGCTACAGGGTAATTTTATTTGCCTTACTCCTTGCTCTTAATATATCATGTGAAAAGCAGACAAAATGGGACTTACAAACACAATCAACAAATTTTATTGTAGTTGACGGTATGATCACAGATGAATATAAAAACCAAACTATTAAGCTCAAATATACCGTTAGTAATTTGAATGAACCAGCACAACCGGTATCTGGCGCAACTGTAACAGTGTTTAATGGTGACAGCACAATTACTTTTAATGAGACACCTACAGGATCAGGCATATATATGTCAGGCAACAAATACCGTGGAGAACAAGGAATAACATATAAACTGAAGATATTTTTGGGCGACAAATCATTTCAAGCAGAGGCGACCATGATGCCCAATACTTTTTTAAAAATTCTTCGATATAAAAAAATTGAAAATTCAGATAAATATCAACTTAATTGGGTAACTAACGGATATAACAATGATCATCCGGCAATGTATGAAGTAAACCTTGACTGGACAAATGTAGCAGGATATGAAAATCAATCGCCGGCAGATTGTAAAGCAACCCTATACTTTTACACACTTACAACACTTGATGTCAGCGAAATATTTGCCCCTGATATGGAAAAAATAATATTTCCGGTGGGGACACACATTCAAGAAAAATTATATTCATTAACCAACAACCATGCCTTATATATACGAGCACTTTTATCGGAAACAACATGGAGAGGAGGGTATTTCGATTCAGCACCGGCAAACGTTCCAACAAACCTTTCAGAAGGAGCCATTGGATATTTCAGTGCTTGTTCCGTTACATCAGTATCAATTATGGTTGCACCTTAGATTTACCCCAAATAAACAGCTCCACCACAGCAATTGCGTATGGCACCAGTAACAGACGAAAGACAATTATTTTTATTCAATATTCGCTGTAACCCTAAAAATGCAAAAATCAACGCTTCTTTAAATTCCACAATATTATTTTCAGGAATAATAAAATCATGATGTATTTTTTGTTTCATACATTCAATTAAAAAATCATTATAAGCACCGCCACCAGTAACAAGAACACTTTTTTTATCTTTTAACTGCACAGCATTAGCTATTTGCACAGCAATATGTTCAGATACTGTTCGGAGTTTGTTTTCAAGTGGAATATTTTCAGATTCAACAATAGGCATAAAACAATTTTCGAACCACTCCCTGCCCAAAGATTTAGGAAATGGCAAATTATAATATTCAAGATTATTCAATTTCAATAATAATTTTTCGTGAACAACCCCATTTGATGCAATAATTCCATTTTCGTCAAAATCAAGTCCCAAAACAGACACAAGCTGATTAAACACAATGTTAACAGGGCAAATATCAAATGCCTTTCTATTACCATCCTGCTCAAAAGAGATATTAGAAAACCCACCCAGATTGAGGCAATAATTGTATTCTCCAAATAAATATCTATCACCAAAAGGGACTAAAGGAGCACCTTGACCGCCCAGTGCAACATCCATTGTTCTAAAATCAGAAACAGTGTTTATTCTGGTAACAGCAGCAATTTCGCACCCACTCCCAATTTGCAGTGTAAAATGGTTTTCAGGTTGATGAAATACAGTATGCCCATGAGAAGCAATAAAATCAGGAATTAATTTATTTTTTTTAATAAAAGCATTAATCTGCTGACCAATAAAATTACCATATTGATGATTTAAGCTTATCAAATTTGCAGCACTCTCACTAGAAGCCATTGTTAGTTTGGTTTTCCATAAATTATTATACCGCATAGTTTCAGCCTGACAAATCTCAAAACTCCATTTATTTTGTTTTTGCGTAAATCTGCACAACGCAATATCCAGTCCATCCATTGAAGTGCCAGACATGCAGCCAATTCCGATATATTCTTTTGCTAAATTCATGAAATAAATATTTTCTAAAAATGTAAATTTAATTTATAGTAGATTAAAATATTTATTATTATTGTAAAAAAAATGCAGTTTTGATTTTTATCTTTAAAGTTAATCGCTAAATTTGCGCTTTCTATATCATCAAACATGATCATTGATATAAATGAATGGTATTCGGAGAAATTAAAAAGCAATGTTCTCTTTTCGTACAAAGGCTGTTTAACATCAGAGAAGATTACTCGATTTTTGAATGAGATAGAAAAAAAAGTTTTGATTTGCGAAAATCATAATAAGATAAAAAGAAAAATTTATAACGTTCTTGTTGAAAGTCTTCAAAATTCGTATCATCACGGTGTTGAGATGGACAAAAATATGGAGTCGTTGTGTGATAGTGATGAATTTAAAGAGGCGAGTAAATTTTGCATAATTTTGTTTCAGAAGAAAGATATTGGCTATAAACTTACAACTGCTAATTTCGTTAAACGCTACAAAGCACAGTTGCTAAAGGATAAATTAGATCAAGTGAATGTTCTTTCATCAGATGAAATTAAAGCACTTTACAAATTAATTCTGAATAATCATGAATTTTCAGAAAGAGGTGGCGGAGGGCTTGGATTAATAGATATAGCCAAGCGAACGGAAAACAAGCTCCACTATGAGTTTCATGAATATAGTGATGATTTGTATTTTTATAATTTTGAAGTAAATGTATCTTAACTAATATTAATTAATTGTAGTAATATGGAACCAATTTCAATTGAAGGAACACAAAAAACTCCAACTGTTAATTTTAATCACAATACTGGGAAAATTGAAATTAAGGGGAGGTCAATACCTGAAAATTCTATTGAGTTTTACAAGCCATTGGTTGATTGGCTCGAACAATATCTTTCATGTACGCAGAAATTGACTGAAGTAAATGTTCAATTAGAATATTTTAATACCAGTTCTTCAAAATGTATTCTTGATGTTTTCAAAAAACTTGAAGCAATATACAAAGCAGGTAACGATGTAGTGATTAATTGGTACTATGAAGAAGATGATGAAGATATGCTTGAAGCAGGTGAAGACTACCAATCAATCATAAAAATTCCATTTAAAATGATTGAAATAACAGAATAATTTGATTACCCGAAACCATTAAAAGTGGGAGAAATCGTTATTTATTGAAGACATATTGATTAAAAAAAATCAGTAAACTGTAAAGTGTTACTGATTTTTTTATTTATAGATATTCACTTATTTAAGGAATCTTTGTTTATTTGGCAAGTGATGATAAACGCAATCGTTCAACAATAATATTCTTTGCAAAATCAATTGCTTTCTCAAGATTTATTTTAGCTTTTTCACTAACACCTTCTTGCAATTCCCAATCATAACCTTTAATGTGCATAAGCCATGTTTCAGGGGATACACGAAAAATTTTTGTACACAAGTCAAGGATAAATGATGTGGAAACGGCATGCATTGTAAACTCAATATGGGCATCATCAGGAGAAACATTTGTAAAAACAAAATCTTCAATCTGCTCTAATGAAGCATCGGCAAAAATAACAAAATCAGCATGAGAAATAATTTCAGCATCCTCAATGTTTAGCTGGTATGCTGTCTCAATTGTAATATTTTTAAGCCCTTCAGCTTCAACCCATTTCTCAATTGCTTCAGCAAAACATACACCCAACCCATCATCCCTTCGACCAGGGTTTCCATAACCATAAATTAATATTTTCATTATCCTATCAGAGTAGTATTGTTAAATTATGACAAGTAATGATCTATCACCTGATCATTTGAATCCAACAAACTAATATCAAGAGGCATCCGTCCTAAAGCGTGAGTTGCGCAGCTCAAACAAGGGTCATAAGCCCTTATTGCAACTTCCACTGCATTTTTCATTGCTTCTGTAATAACTTTCTGCCCAGTCATCATTTTTTTTGCAACGAAGTTCACTGCACGGTTCATTGACTCATTGTTATTAGTAGTAGAAACAATTAAATTAGCCATAACAATCTGATCATCTTTATTAATTTTATAATGATGGAACAATGTTCCTCTTGGAGCTTCAATCAAGCCAACACCTTCAAACTGCTTGGTTCCCTTGGTAATTAAATTAGTTCCAATAATATCATCATCCGTCAATAAATCTTTAATAATTTCAGCTGAATGGATCAACTCAATAAGCCTGGCCCAGTGCATATGAAGGCTGCTATAATGAGGTTTCCCATGTGTATAAGCTCTATAAATTTCGAGTTCTTTTTGAGCGAGAGGTGATGGGATAAAATCACATGTATTCAAACGACCTAAAGGGCCAACGGTGTACCAACCTTTTTCCTTACCAATATGTTTCAAGAACGGGAACTTCATGTAGGTCCAAGAGCGCACTTCTTCGCCGATATATTCAGGGTATCTCTGATAATCTACGTCATCAAGAATTTTTTTACCATCAGGGTCAACAACACGAAGCAGACCATGATATAAATCCATAGCCCCATCTTTCCTAACAAGGCTCATTGAATTTGTGGGGAATGTAGCAAAATTGTCAACAAATTTCACATTTTGTCTATGATAATCCTTAAAAAGTTCGATAGCCGCCAATGACCATTGCAGCATTAAATCAATGTTTTCTTCTCCATGAAGAAATTTTGCTCTTTCTTCTAAGGTTAAGCTTCTAACAATACCTCCGGGAATAGCACCACGTCCATGAATTTTTTTACCGGCAGTAGCAGCAATAATCTCCTGTCCAAATTTACGCATTTTCACAGCTTGAGTAGCTAATTCAGGAAATTTCGCAATAATTCCGACAACATTTCTTGATGCAGGATCACTATCATAACCCAGAAGGAAATCAGGCGAAGCAAGATGAAAGAAATGCAGTGCATGCGACTGGAACATTTGTCCATAGTGCATGAGCCGTCGAACTTTTTCTCCGGAAGGCGTTAATCCATCGCCAGTACCTGCACCAACAATCACATCGAGAGCTTTTGCAGCTGCCAAATGGTGACTGACCGGGCATATCCCACAAAGGCGCTGAACGAGAACAGGAGCTTCCCAATAAGGACGACCCTGAACAAAACGCTCAAATCCTCTGAATTCAACAATATGTAACCGACTTTGAGTTACATTTAATTCATCATCCATATGAATGGTAACCTTTCCATGTCCTTCAACTCTGGTAACAGGTTCTATTGTAATTTTCTGTGACATTTTTTTCAGATTTTAATTAATCAAACTTTAAAGATTCGTATGGCAGCACTAATTCTTTTCCTGTGAGTAAAGACTCAAGAACCGTCCAAATCAAGTCAGCAGACGGAGGACAACCAGGAAGGAAATAATCAATTTTAACAATTTCGTTAAGCGGATAAACTCTATCCAGAAGCATTGGTAACTCCTCGTCGTTTGGCATAATCCGTTCAGGATTGTTCCCATTTGTTGTGGGACCATTAAGGTAAGCCTCTTCGAGACATTCTCTGATAGGGATTCCGTTCCGCATAGCCGGTAAACCACCCATGATGGCACATTCTCCACAAGAGATCAATATTTTACAATTCTTTCGGAACTGTTTTAATATATGAACATTTTCGCTATTACAGCAACCACCTTCAATAATTCCAACATCACATTGTTTTGTAAATTCCTTAATATCATCAATTGGAGATTTATTGAACTCAACAAGATCAACCAACTGTAGAATTTTTTCATCAATGTCGAGGATTGACATGTGGCATCCGAAACATCCCGCCAAAGAAGCGGTAGCAACTATTGCTTTTTTTGACATATTAATATTCTCCTTTTTCTTTAGAAATTAAAATCATTACTTCATTATTTTCGAATCTAATCCAATAGGGACTTTATCAAATTTTCGTTGCCCAATAGGAACATCATAGCCTTTTTCTTTGCGCAGAATTGCTCCAACAGGACATGTATTCATAGCTTTTTGAGCCATTTCATCGGTAAGATTTCCGGCTAATTCGTGATCAATATGAATTTCGAGATTATGACCTCTTTTATAGAATGCAAAAAGACCGTGATTATTTCTATCCCTGAAAACGCGAATGCATCTTTTACAAAAAATGCAACGATTTCTGTCGAGAAATATTTTTGGCGATGTAGCATCAACTTCTCGTATCGGGAATCTATGTTCAAACTGTAAGACCATTACCTTATAGCGGTATGCAAGTGCTTGCAGTTCGCAGCTTCCACCTTTTTCGCATGACGGGCAGAAATGATTACCTTCAGCAAAGAGCAGTTCAATAATGGTCTGTCTGATTTTTTCTATTTCTGGTGTAATATTCTCAACAACAGCATTTTCGAGATCTCTTGAGATTGGAGTTGTACATGCAGCAACAGAACGACCATTCATTCTAACATTACAAATGCGGCATGATCCGGCAGGAATCACACCACTCATGTTGCAAAGAGAAGGAATAAATACGTCATTATCGCGAGCAGCCTCAATCATATATTGGCCTTCTTCAGCCCAGCATTCTTTTCCATCAATTGTGAATCTTATTTTATTTTCCTTATTCATATATTTGAAATTTACGATTTTAAATAATAAAGTCAACCTTTTGTTCTGTATGGTGAATATCAGCTTTTCTACCAACATAGTCGCATGATTCTTTTACAGACTCA
>JAVHQG010000135.1:0-4250 GCA_036171035.1 Bacteroidales bacterium | reverse complement strand
AGAAAAATTGTACTAACAATAAAAGATAAAAAAATAGTAAAATCATATATTTAGTTTTCTTTAAAGAACTATTTAATTTTCCAAAACACATTTATTTGGGAATAATGAAAACTAATAAATTTTGTTTTTGGGTACAACTATTTCCACATTAAACATATATCACAATAAGTATTATCCACTAATAATACTTATACCCCTAATTTTTTGTTTTTGTAATCTTAATAGCAATGCACAATCATACATTGTAAACGATAAAATTATTTCACTCAACTATGGGCTATTTCCTGTATTTTATAATAATAGTCATAATTTTAAAACAACAATAAACCCAATTTCAGCCAATTTTGACATCGCATTGTTGGAGCATAGTTTTTATGGAGTAATTGGTATTGGTGGATTTGCCGCTTTTGGAAAATCTAAAAGTGAGTATAGCAGCAATGCTCAATTATATGGCACAAAATATACATACTATATATTTGGGATACAAGGGAAATACCATTTTTTGATTAAAAAACATCTAGATATTTATGGAGGGCTTATGCTCGGATATTTTTTCACACAAACGCATAGATATGGAATTTCAAATTATAATCTTCCCAAGGATCACTTTAATGAAATCATTTGGTATGCTCATGTGGGATTAAGATATTATTTGCCTCGAAAATATATGGGGTTTAACATTGAAGTCGGTTATGGATTTACAATTATTAATTTTGGACTATGTTATAAATTAATTTTTCATCAGCTACCTTTTAAAAAAATTCATTAGATAATTTTATCAGCGAAATTCTTATATACTAGCTCATCTTTTAGTTATTAATTTATTACCTTTGAACATCAACTTAGACTCATGCATTAAAAAAATTAATAGTATCAATAATACAATATCTGAATCTTACATATTTTTAATATGAACCCAAATAAAAAGAAGATTAACAAACAAATCCTAAAGTCTCGGAAAATAAACACTCCGGCAGATTTGCAAAATCTAAAGATTGATTTGGAACAGCAAGGCGAAAGACTGGAAGAAATCCTTAAAAAAATTGAAGTCGATAAATACATGAGACTACCTATTAGTTTCGATGAATTTCTACACATAGCAGCACAATCACCCGAGCATGTTTTCAGAGACATATTTCAGGTTATGCACGATATGATTCGGCAATATGTGCCCGAAGGTATTGATGAATACTCGTCTTCCGAAGACTCTATCGGATTTGTACATTACGATTTCAGCAAACTTTTTCAAGAAGGTTGCGATAATCCATTTTTTGCTGACAGACTTTTCTCCAATCGTTTCATATCTCTCATAGAATCATTTAAACAAGGCAATCAGGGAAAATATATTTATCTATTTGAAGGACCTCCCGGAAGTGGGAAAAGTACATTTTTAAACAACCTTTTACAAAAACTCGAAGAATTTGTTCAAACCGACGAAGGTGCAATGTATAAATCATTTTGGAGGCTCGATATCAACGAACTTCGCAAGCATGAGCGTTTCGAGTTACTAATGCAAAAAATATCAGAGAACACAGAATCTTGCTCCATTGAGACACAAGAACAAAGATTTCTTGACATCTCTTGCCCCAGCAACGATCACCCAATACTGCAAATTCCTAAATCATATAGAAAAAAATTTCTTGAAGAGCTCATCCCCGACAAAAAATTCTTGAAAAAATTATTCACAGAAAAAGAATACGAATGGGTGATGAAAGAAATTCCTTGCAGCATATGCAAATCATTATACACATCACTTTTAGACGTTCTTGGCGACCCTATCAAAGTTTTTAATATGCTTACCATCCGTAGGGTAAATTACAACAGACAGTTTGGAAATGGTATCAGTGTCTTCAACCCTGGCGACAGACTCGATGAAGAACCAATCCGCAACGAAATGTTGCAAGGAATGATAAATGAAATTTTAAAAAATGAAGAAATCAAATATAGCTTCTCGTATCTTGCAAAGACAAACAATGGCGTACTCGCTTTGATGGATATTAAAGATCATAATGTTTCTCGACTAAAAAGCTTACACGGTATCATCAGCGACGGTGTTCATAAAGTGGATTTTGATGAAGAAAAAATCAAATCTCTCTTTGTTGGACTAATCAATCCAGGAGATAAAACGCACTACGAAAACATTCCTTCCTTTCAAGACAGAATCATTACCGTTATTGTGCCATACGTACTCGACTACAAAACAGAAGTATCAATATATTTAGATAAATTTGGCAAATCTGTTGAGTTGCATTTTTTACCAGGCGTACTGCATAATTTTGCTAGAATTATTATTGCATCAAGACTTAATATTGAGTCGGAAGTAATAAACAAATGGATTACAAATCCCTCTATTTATGATAAATATGTGGATGAGAATATGTTGTTGCTAAAAATGGAACTATATACCGGAAAAATACCCGGATGGCTCAACGATGACCATATCAGAAAATTTGATAAACCTACACGCAAAAATTTAATTATTGAATCTGAAAGCGAAGGAGTTAATGGGTTTTCAGGCAGACAATCACTCAATCTTTTCAGTACATTTTTAACAAAATATATGCGACCAGACAAAATGATTACGATGGATATGGTCACACGTTTTTTTGCACAAAAAGATGAAAATTTTATTGGTAAAGTGCCTGATGGCTTCATGGAATCACTTGAAAGCATGTATGAGTATGACATCCTGCAAGAAGTGAAAGAATCAATCTATTATTACAATGAAAAGCAGATATCCAAAGACATTCAAAACTATTTATACAGCATCAATTTTGAACCGATTGTAACTGAAAAATGTAGCTACACAGATGAAATCATTGAAATTACTGAAGAATTTTTCACAAATTTTGAAGTGATTATTCTAGGCTCAACATCACCAACTAAAGAACGCAAAGCATTCCGCAGAGACGTACAGAGTGAGTATATTTCAAAAACTTTAGTCCAAGAAATCAGAATGGATGGTAAAAAAATTACAGATACCGAATTGTATCATTCCTTATTTGAAAAATACACAAAAAATTTAAAAGAAAATGCACTTGCACCATATACAGGAAACGATAGCTTTCGTCGGGCAATCATGGATTTTGGCACATCAAACTTCAATGCGTATGATGAACGTTTGCAAAGAGATGTGAAACTTTTACTTTCAAATCTAAAAAACAAATTCAAATACTCCACAGAAAGCGCAAAACAGGTTAGTTTATATGTTTTGGATAAAAATCTTGTTAAAAAATATTAACCTGTTTAGTTCAGAAACGTTCTAATTAGTGTTTGTCCATAATGTCCGATAGCTGCGTTACTCTCGTCTTTCAAATCAGTCATGTACACAAGTACACTCCTGATTTTCACGACATCGAAAGCCTCATTCTTGACATTTTCTTATCTGACACTGAGTTTTCTTTCAAGAACTATAAGAGCAATACATTTTCAGTTTTTTCTATCAAAACTTTACTTTAGGTGCTTTATTAGCGCCTTCTTCTGCCTTAAAATAGCCTTTGGCTTTAAATCCGAACATACTTGCAAAAATATTTTTCGGAAACTTGCGAATATAAACATTGTAGCCTTGTGCAACCTCATTGAACTTGCCTCGTTCAACTGCAATCTGATTTTCTGTTGTTTCTAATTGTTTTTGCAAACTCATAAACTGAACATCTGCTTTTAAATTTGGATATGCTTCCATTGAAACTAGTAATCGAGACAACGATCCATTCAGATTTCCTTGTGCTCCCTGAAATTGTTCGATACTCTTTTCACTCAAGTTATCTGCTTTAACATTCACCTGTGTAGCTTTTGCTCTGGCTTCAATTACTTCTACCAAAGTTTTATTTTCGTGCCCTGCATATCCTTTCACAGTTTCAACAATATTACCAATAAGGTCGTTTCTGCGTTGAAAAAGATTTTCTACTTGTGCCCATTGTGAGTTCACTCCTTCTTCTCGTGTGACCATTCCATTGTAGCTTGAATAAGCCATTATTCCTAAAATAATAAAAACAACAATAAAAATTGATATAACAATACCAATGCCTAGGCAGCCTGAACCGCCCACTTTTGCTCTTCCATCTAATTGTGTCATAAAAAAATAGTATTAATTTGATGTGGTAAAATTAATAAAAATTATAGAATGATAATTGGTTATTAATTATTTTACTTATTTTAATGCTATGTTAGCATTTCGGTTCTATTCATTAATTAGTATCAGCAAGAAAACGCCAATAATTTCGTTAAACAACCCACAAGCTCGCTCATAC
>JAVHQG010000134.1:0-4264 GCA_036171035.1 Bacteroidales bacterium | reverse complement strand
TAACTATTCAACATTCAATACCTCTTTGAAAGCTTTCACAAACGATTCTTTCGGCATTGCACCGGTAGCCATCTGTGGTTGCCCTTCCATTGGAACAAATAACAAAGAAGGAACGCTCTGAACACCAAATATTCCAGCTAATTCTTGCTCCTTGTCAGTATCAATTTTATAAATATTCATTTTACCATCAAATGCTGTAGATAGTTCTTCTAAAACAGGCGCTACCATCTTGCATGGTCCACACCATTCAGCATAAAAATCAATCACACATGGAATCTTGCCTTTATATATCCATTCCTTATTTGCTTCAAAGTCAAATACCTTTTCTTTAAATGTTGCTAAGGTTAAAAATTCAATCATATTGCTTATGTTTATTTGTTAATAAAAACTAATGCAAATATACAAATACTTGCATATGTTTTTTTATTTATGTACTGCTTTTTATCAGCATTTTGCAGTTTTATAGTAATTTCGCATAAAATTTTGTTCAGATGAAAGATCAACTCAATCATCCCATATTTAAAATTATTACCGAAACCATTGATTCAGAACAAATAACGGCATTTGTCATTGGAGGATTTGTTAGGGATATGATAATTGGGCGTCCATCAAAAGATATTGACATCGTAACCGTTGGCAGTGGAATAGATTTAGCAAAAAAAGTTGCAAAAAATACAGGAAAAAAAATTAAAGTAGCAGTTTTCAAAAATTTTGGAACAGCAAGTTTTGTTTATAAAGATGTTGAAATTCAATTCGTTGGAGCTCGAAAAGAGTCATACAACAGAGGTTCAAGAAAACCTGTGGTTGAAAACGGTACGCTAGAAGAAGACCAGCTACGCCGTGATTTTACAATTAATGCCCTTGCCTTATGTCTAAATAAAAATAATTTCGGTAAACTAATTGACCCATTTAATGGCGTTGAGGATATTAAAAATAAGATTATTCGCACTCCGCTAGACCCCGACATCACATTTTCCGACGATCCGCTGCGGATGTTGCGTGCAATACGTTTCGCAACAAGGCTTAACTTCGAAATTGAACAAAATACTTTTGAAGCGATTGCCAGAAATAAAGAGCGAATGAGCATTATTTCATCTGAACGAATTAATGATGAATTAAATAAAATTATTGCTACAGATACTCCTTCCAATGGATTCATTTTGCTTGATAAAACAGATTTACTTCCCTGGGTTTTCCCTGAATTAAACAAAATGAAAGGCGTGGAATATATTGGAAACAAGGGTCATAAAGATAATTTTTTCCACACCCTCAAGGTTTTGGATAATATTTGTAAAAATACCGATAATCTATGGTTGCGCTGGGCTGCCCTGCTGCATGATATAGGCAAACCGACCACAAAGCGTTTTCACGATTCAATTGGTTGGACTTTTCATGGACATGAAGTTGTTGGTGCGAAAATGATTCCTGAGATTTTTATGCGGCTAAAACTCCCACTAAACGAAAAAATGAAATATGTGCAAAAAATTGTATCCCTGCATCTGCGCCCTATTGCGCTTATCTCTTCAGAGGTTACAGATACTGCGGTACGGCGTTTGCTTTTTGAAGCAGGTGATGATATTGATGACCTAATGCTGCTCTGTGAAGCAGATATTACCTCGAAAAATGAAGAGAAATTAAAACTTTATTTGAGCAATTTCTTACTTGTAAGACAAAAATTAAAAGAGATTGAGGAAAAAGATACACTACGTAACTTTCAACCACCTGTTTCGGGCGAAGAAATCATGACTACATTGAATCTTCCTCCATGTAAAATTGTTGGCGATATTAAAACAGCTATTAAAGATGGAATCCTTGATGGAAAAGTTTCTAATACCCACGATGAAGCATTTGAATTTATGCTTTCCATTGCAAAAAAACTCGGACTAAATCCAAATAACAAATAAATGAGAACACACAAATTTCTTAAATTACATTCAATTATTGTATTCCTTTTTATATTTTCAGTAACGCTGATCATATCTTGTTCATGCACTTATCAGCGAATGTTTTATTACCCGGACAAAAAAAATCTTGAAATTCAAATAACGGAATATCCATCAGAAAATATTTTTCTGACATCAAAAAATGGAAAGCAAATTAACTGTTTATTTGTTAAATCAAATGTTGCGCCTGTTGCAACCATATTATTCCTTCATGGCAATGCAGGAAATATTACACATTGGAAAAAACCACTGGAAACACTTGCAAAAAATGGATTTCAAACATTTATTATCGATTATCAGGGGTTTGGAAAATCAGAGGGAAAGCCCAAACATAAAACCTTACTGCAAGATGCTGAAACCGCCCTTTCTTACATTAAGATGAGAGACGATTGTAAAAATATCAAACTTATTGTTCTTGGTACTTCTATTGGTGGGCATTTAGCAATTACCCTTACAAAAAAACATCAAAACAACATCAACGCACTTGTGTCTGAAGGCGCATTTACAAGTCACAATGAAATCGCTACATACATGGTGCCATGGTTCATTAAACCACTCGCAAGGTTAACCGTACTTTCTCAATATAGAGCAAAGAAAAACATCAAACAGATTTCAATACCAAAATTAATTATCCACAGTACCGATGATGCAGTAATCCCCTTTGCAATGGGTAAAAAATTATATAAAAATGCTACCGAACCAAAAGAATTTTGGGAAATTAAAGGAAAACATATTCATGGCATTTTAGATTATGAAACAGAATACATACATAAACTCAAAAATATTATCGGATGAATGTTAATGGAAAAAGCTACAGAACAATTTGGATGGAAGGAACGAATGTGTTCATGATTGAACAAAACCTTCTACCTTTTGAGTTCAAAATCTTTGTTTCTAAAAATTATTTGGAAACCTGTCATGCTATTAAAACTATGATTGTTCGTGGAGCTGGTGCAATTGGTGCAGCAGCCGGATTTGCAATGGCACAGGCATTTTTGCAAGCTCCGGTACAAAATTTTAATGTGTTTATTAATCAAGCAAAAACAGATATTGAGGATACCAGACCTACTGCCCAAAATCTTTTTTATGCAGTACAACGTGTGTTTCATGCTGGTTTACAATCTGTTGATGAAGCCGTTTTTGAAGCACAAAAAGTTGCCGATGATGACGCATTTACTTCACAAAAAATTGGAGAATACGGGAACAAGCTAATCAAAGATGGATGTAGAATTGAAACACACTGTAATGCAGGCTGGTTGGCTTTTGTGGACTTTGGGACTGCTCTTTCTCCTGTATATTATGCTGCAAAAAGTGGAAAAAATATTTTTGTTTATGTTGATGAAACCCGACCACGCAGCCAAGGAGCCAGACTTACGGCTTGGGAATTACAAAACGAACACATTTCTCACGTAATTGTTCCCGACAATGCAGGTGCATGGCTCATGTCGCAAGGAAAAGTTGATTTGATGATTACCGGAGCAGACAGGATTGCTAGAAATGGAGATACTGCTAATAAAATAGGCACTTTCGAAAAAGCAATCATCGCAAAAGAATTTGGAGTGCCTTTTTATATTGCCGCCCCTACTTCTACTTTTGACCTCAATTGCCTTTCAGGTAAAAATATTCCAATTGAAGAACGTAATGAAGATGAAGTGCTGTATCAGACAGGTTTGGATGAAGATAATATCTTAAGAAAAGTTCTTGTCGCTTCTCCCGGAGCAAAAGCCTTAAATCCAGCATTTGACGTCACTCCTGCCCAATATATTAAAGGAATTATTACCGAAAAAGGTATCATCAACCCAAATGAAAAAGAAATTTTAAATTTATTTTAAGCCAAAAAGCATTGATTTACAGCATTACATTAAAATTATTTAATTATTTTTGCGAAAATTAATTTGTCAGGCAACTATCTATATTTGATATTTGTCTTTGATTTAGTAATAAAAAATAATAATAATCTTGATATCATGAAAACAACAGGATTCATCGCATTATTTCTTGCATTCTTTCTTACATTGAATGCTTTTGGGCAAACTAAAAGTGGCATCATTGCAACTTTCGATAGCAAAGCCCCTGTTATCAAAACAGAAAACAACCAGATACTATCAACGTTTAACATTCAAGCTTCCGAGAAACAAATTAAAGACATAAAAGCTACTTCTTTAAAATTTTCAAAGTGGTCAGTTACAACCATCTCTGATACAAAAAATGCAGATGGAAAATACACATGCACGATCACATTTTCATCAAAGCAAAAAGACAATCAATTTCTGTTAAAAATGCTCTACGATTTTAATGTAGAATCATTTATATATAACAAT
>JAVHQG010000133.1:0-19421 GCA_036171035.1 Bacteroidales bacterium | reverse complement strand
CGAGCTTGTGGGTTGTTTAACGAAATTATTGGCGTTTTCTTGCTGACACTATTTAATAATTTAAGTTATGGCAATAATTTCAATGTTTTATGGTATAATAATTTCAATGTATTATTTGGACAACAAACAGCATAATTTGCCACATATACATGTGAAATATCAAGATGAAGAAGTAGTTCTTTCAATTATTGACGGAGTTCTTATATAGGGAGCTTTAAAACCTAATAAAATGAAACTTGTTCAGGCATGGATTGAAATCCATAATGACGAATTATTGGCAGACTGGGAATTAGCGGTAAATGGAGAAACAATCTTTAAAATTGATCCATTAAAATAATAGTCATATGAATCCAAGAGTAACAAGCGTTAAACCTGAACAAAATTTCACTTTATTGATTACTTTTAATAATGGAGAAATAAAAAAATTTGACGTAAAACCTTATTTAGGAATTGGTATTTTTAAAGAATTGAAAGATTTAAGTTTATTTAATTCTGTAAAACCAAGTTTAGGGAGCATACAATGGGCTAATGGAGTTGACCTATGTCCTGATACTTTATATTTAGATAGCAAATAGTAATATGTTTATTCCATTTCAATATTTCTACTGATAATTATTAATGGGAGCATAATCTAAGTCGTATTATTTTACAAATATTATTATTGACAATAACCATAAGCATAGATAAAACAATACTTGTATGAAAGTTATCTGTTTTGAAAATTATTTTTATAAGACCAAATTTATGCTCTGATTAATAAGTCAATTTGAATAACTCTGAATCGATTGAAAAACTCAAAAAACTGCCCATTCTGGCTCTTAAACCCGATAACTTCAAGGTCAGCAGTATCCACAATCCAGTATTCTTTAACGCCGTATTTTTCGTAAATTCTTTTCTTTGTTTTGGTGTCGTGATATCCGCTGGTAACGGAAATAATTTCAATGATTAAGTCGGGTGCGCCATGAATGCCATCGTCATGGATAATACCAAACCGCTCTTTTGAAACAAAAAGAATATCTGGTTCAAAAACATTTTCATCATCAAAAAATTTGAAATGAGAAATGTTAGTTATTAATAAAGAAAGGGAGAAAACTAGCGTTTTCTCCCTTTCCCCCCAAACCAATTAACAACTAAAAACAATTAACTTATGAAAAAAACAATCTAAACTGGTACAAATATAAAGTAGTCATTTTAATTTTCCAAATAATTTCCAAATAATTTTAAGTTTGCCTATAAAAATAACCTATTCAACACTTAATTAAATATTTTCAAGGAATTATACTTTTATTTTTAGGTTACATGCAAAATAAAAAAGAGAGAGAAAGACTAGCATCTTTCTCTCTCCCAAACCAATTAACAACTAAAAACAATTAACTTATGAAAAACAATCTAAACTTGATGCAAATATAATATGCATTTATCTAATAAAAAAATATTTTCGTCACTATTTTGTTGATATTCGTCAATTTTTTTTAAACTGAGTGTCAAATACCTTTGAATGAAATTTTTATGAAAGTCTAAGGCTGTTATTTAAATAAAAAAGAGAGAGAAAGACTAGCATCTTTCTCTCTCCCAAACCAATTAACAACTAAAAACAATTAACTTATGAAAAACAATCTAAACTTGATGCAAATATAATATGCATTTATCTAATAAAAAAATATTTTCGTCACTATTTTATTGATATTCGTCAATTTTTTTTAAATATTATAAGATGACACCATCTTTTATTGTATAGGCTTTATCTGTAGTTTTAGCAAGCAGCTCATTATGTGTTACGATTACAAAGGTTTGGTTAAATTTTTCACGTAACTTAAAAAAAAGTTCATACAGTTCATTTGTGTTTTTTGAATCAAGATTTCCCGAAGGTTCGTCAGCAAAAACAACTGCCGGGTTGTTTATAAGAGCACGAGCAATTGCCACCCGTTGTTTTTCTCCACCGGAGAGTTGATTTGGTTTGTGTGAAAGCCTGTGGCTAAGGTTTAAAAAGTGCATTAATTCTTTGGCCTTTTCTTCTGCATTGCGCTTTGATAATTTTGCTATATAAGCAGGAATACAAACATTTTCTAATGCTGAAAATTCTGGCAGAAGGTGATGGAACTGAAATACAAATCCAATTTTTTGATTACGAAATTTTGAGAGTTGTTTGTCATTTAATGATGATGTGTTGGTGTTATCAATAATAACCGTACCTGTATCAGCATTTAGCAGTGTTCCAAGTATTTGTAACAGAGTTGTTTTTCCTGCTCCGCTTGAGCCTACAATAGAAACAATTTGACCTTTTTCAACTTCAATATCAACTCCTTTTAGCACTTCAACATCACCGAATGTTTTTTTTATATTTTTTGCTTGTATCATGCTGAAATTACAGTAATAAATTATTTTAATTTCTGAATATGAGCAATGATCTGTGCTGTGTTATAAACATAAGTGACTTGTGTAGCTTTTATTGCAGACTCTGTCATTGTTCTAATTTGACAGTCTTCAGGGTCCTGCACGATGGTTGTGCCACCAAAATCAGTAACAGCTTTTAATCCCAAGGCTCCGTCTTTGTTAGCTCCAGATAAAAGAATTCCTGTTAATCCTTCTTTGTAGGCTACTGATGCTGAAAAAAAAGATAGGTCTATTGAAGGACGAGAATGGTTTACTGGTTCATCAGTTGATAGACCTATATGAAAATCAGGTTCAATATACATATGGTAATTTGAAGGAGCTAAATAGGCTATGCCTGGTATGATAATATCTTTATCATTTGGCTCTTCAATAGGTATGTTTGATTTAGTTGAAAGTGCTTCAACAAAACCTTCTCGTACATGCTTGAGTCTGTGTAGGCATAGAAAAACAGGTAGGGAAAAATTTTTTGGAAAACTGTTTAAAATCTTTATTACAACTTGAAAACTTCCCGCTGATCCTCCGATTATTATTGCCCGTTTATTGGTTACGTCTTGTATCATCTGTTTTTCTTGTAAATACTTTCCAATTCATTCACAACTGTGAATTTGTGTTTTATTGGAAAATTTAAAATAGTTTCTTTAGCTCCTAAAATAAGGTATCCTTCAGCGGAAAGGCTTTGAGATAATGTTTCAAAAATTTTTTGTTGCATTAGATTATTATAGAACAACATCCTGTTCCTGAATAAAATGATATGTATTCCTTTTGGTGGATCTTTAAACAGGCTTAAGGGTTTAAGAAATTTTATATCTTTTAATAGTTTTGTATCCCATTGAGTTTTTATTGCAGAATGTGAATAGTAGGTTTGAAAATCATTTTTTCCCATGTATCGCTGATAATTTGCAATATTTGTATCAACTTTTTTGGGATTGAAAAGACCTGTTTTTATTTGTTCAATACATCTCATGCTCATACTTGATGCCAGCACTTCAACTTTTTCTGACAGACAGCTTTCTTGAAGTATGATTGCAAGTGTAAACAATTCATCACCAGTGGTGCATCCTGGTATCCATATTCTTATTTTTTCTAAATGTTTTTCGAATAAATTTTTAAGTATTTCAAAACGTAAAATTCTCCAAATACCAGAATCACGGAATGCTTCTGTTTCTGTAACAGATGCTTCCTTTAAGAAAATTTCAAAAAAGGTTTCTTCAGAAATAAGGCGGGTTGTAAATTCCTCAATTGAAAAAATATTATGTAATCGTAAAGACTCACCCACTCTGTGTTTGAAAGAAGTTATTGCAAAATTGCTAAAGTCAAATCCATACCGACTTTTAACAGCAGCAATAATCTGTTCAATATCTTTATTTTCCATTAAAATACCGTGCATCAGTTTGTTTTATAAGGGATTTAATCTTTTGGACTTAGTGTATAACTGTCCTTTTTTTTCAAATTTTGATGAAATTGGACCAAGCATTGATTCATGCATTCCTAGAAGTAAAGATCCATCAATATTCAAACTTGAAAAAAATAAACCGAAGACTTTATTTTGGAGGTTATAGTTGAAGTAAATAATTACATTTCTACAAAGAATAATATCCATGTTTACTCCAAAAGGATTTGGGTCTTTCACAAGATCATGTTTATTAAAGACGGGTTTCGCCAGTAAAAATTTGTGCATGGTAATAGTATCTTTTACCTTATTTATATCAAAATATTTATCATAAGAAATATTAAGAAATTCTCCGGGTTTACTGGGATCTTCTTTTAGAACTTTATCAAAGTTATCGAGATATCCCAGATTAAAACGGTATTTGTAAACTCCTTTTTTTGCAGCTTCAATAACGTCGGTATTAATATCGGATGCGAATACTTTTGTTTTATCAAGTAATCCAATTTCGTTTAATAAAATAAGCATAGAGTAAACTTCTTGTCCGGTAGAGCAGCCTGCATGCCAAATGTTGATTTCAGGTTTGTGCGCAAGTACCGGCAATACATGATATTTAAGCATGTGCCAAGCAGTAGGGTCGCGGAAGAGTTCGGTTGTGTTTACCGTAATATCTTTTACTGTTTTTTCTAAAAATTGTTTATCTTGTTTTAATCTATTGATAAACGTTTCAAGATCTGACTGGTTGTCATTGAGTACTTTTTCAAGCCTTCGCATGAGAGACTTCTCTGAATATTCTGAAAAATCATAACCTGAGACCGATATGATGGCTTCAATAAATTTGTGTAGGTTAGTTTCTGATATGGGTGCTTCCAAAATGCTTTATAATTTAGGTGGTCAAAGGTATTATTGATTTATAATTTTTCCAAAATTAATATTTATTACGTTGTCTAATTTAGTTTTCCTGCCAAAATACAGGTTTTCTTGAATTTTTTGACTGTTCCATTAAGATCAAAAACTTCAGCAAAAATTATATAAATACCAATGCCTGCTTTATTATTGTTTTCATCAATACCTGTCCATACAAACGTCCCTGAAGTGGCTAAAAGTTCATTGTTTGCGAGTTTCTTTATTAGTCTTCCCTTTGCATCATATACGTTAATAGTTGCATTAAACCCTGGTTCAGTGAATTTATAGCCAACAGTCAGCACATCATTGAATCCATCTTCGTCAGGTGAGAATATTTCAGGCGATAGTTGAATCTCATCAGTGATCGTAAGATTGTCAACGTATTGGGAGTTTTTATAGGCAGGCGTTCCATATCCTACACTTTGTGCTGCAGAATGCCAGTTTGTTTTGTCATTAGTCTGTCTATCAAAATTCACACGTTCCAATGCAATACCTTCAAACGAAGTAAGTAACTCAAACTGCATTTTTTCATTAAAAGCAAAATCGTCAATTATAGTAAGTGATTTGTCAACAAGCACAATCTCTCCGGAAGTGTTGCTAAAAGATGGCATGGAACTCATCATGACAAAGTTTTTTGGATTAATAGTAAAATATTGTTGTTTTACTTTTTCAGGATAGGTTGTGATTACATCATAGGATCCGGGTAAAAGAAGGTAGCCTTCAATTGAAATATCTCTTGTTGTTTCTAAGAGTTGAGTTGTTTCATTCCGCATTGCCATTCGGATATCTTTAAGATTGATAACTTTTGTTGAGCGATTATAAACTTCCACATAATCCACTCCATCAGGTCTTTCGTTAAATAGCACTTCGTTGATTACAATGTCATTTATTGCCGGTGGTTGCGATACTCCGAATTTACATGAATTATCTGTGCCAATAGCATTGCCAACACAGTCTGTTACTTGATTTTCGGCTGTAATAGTGTAAATAATTCCACTTGTAAACGGATTAGCATAACGTAAAATAATAGATTTATTTTCAGGCGAAATAATTTTAAAATCTATTGGTTGACCGGCATTGTTATCGCAAGTAAACATGGCTGTTGTGATTGTGTTTATTTTCAGTGGTTCGTTGAAAAACAGGCGTACACTGTCGTTAGTTGAAAGTAATACTGCATGAAGCAATTGTGGCAATGAATTGTCGGGATTTGTGGTATATACAGAATTTTGTTTCCCTGGTGTTCCTCCTGCCAGGTTGGTAGTAGCTTTCCAGTTCGATTCTCCGGTACACGGATTTAATGGATCAATCTGTTCGAGTGACCAGCCACCATTTTTCTTATTATTATCATTGTACCATGAATCTGAATATGTAACAGATGAAATTTCTATATTATTCTGGTTGTATAGTGTGATTGTATTTCCGGAATTCGAGAGTCCATCATTTGAGAGAATACCAACTACTCTGCCATATTGATGAAACAGTGATTCCTTCCCAACAGGTGTTACAATCAGGAAACTGTCTGCTGCAATTTTACAATCAGGGAATGTTTTGTCAGTATTTCCAATAGTAAGTGTCCAATCTTTTAAATTTATATCAACATGAGTTCGATTGAAAAGTTCGAGATATTCTACTTCGGGCAATGATACCACAGGCGATGGATCTGCCATTATCTCATTAATCAAAACATCGAAAGCTTGTATTTTATGCAATGTGAAAGTGCGTGTAATGGGTGCTCCAATCAGATTCCCTTTGGTATCTTTAATGTTTGTAATGGTAATGGTATAGTTTATATCCTGAAGTGCAGGTGTTGAAAATGTGAGCCTAACTTTTGAATTATCTGAAACATTTACTACAGCCGATGCAGGTGTTCCAAGACCATTGTTTGTAAAATAATTTGTAATGCTTCCGGCTGTTGTGAGATCAAGGTTTTCAGAAAAAAATAAATCTAAATTAATGGAGTCTGCTAATGTAAGATTGGTTAATGCAGGGGCGATTGTATCTTTAATCACTTTTCCACAATAGATGTCGTCGAAATAAAATTTATCTTGTGCATTAGAGCTGGAATAACGCATATAAGGACCAATGTAAAATAAAGAATTACTATAAGTGCTGTCAACAACAGATCCTTGTGTCTGAAAATTGGTGTTTCCTGTTGCATCAGCATAAATCTTCCATTCGCCGGTGTTGAAATTATGAGTAACTTTAACTCTTATTGTTGGACTCATTGCGACTAAAGCGTCTGTACCTCTTAATAATGTAGTAGAAGTTGATCCATTTTGTTTATTTAAAATCAAGGCATCATTTGATCCATTTTCTCCAATCTGTATGTAATATCCATGGATATTACTTGCAAGGTTAGAATTATCTGACATCAGGTAGAAGCGTTCAAAATTTGACGCAGATGGAGGGATATTGACTTTTGTGTAAAACTGCCATTCACATGAGTCAGTTGTGATATTAACAGAAGTGGATATATAAGATGTGTCATAGATTTCTGTGACTGTAAATAAATCGAGTTGTAGTTCGGGTGTAACCATGAAATCTCCTATTTTACCATTCCATGTAGGGTTAAAGAAAAAGTCTCCATCATCAAAATGCTCATTGATTTCTGTTGGGCTTTGTTCGTAATAAAAATCATATGTAGCCGTATCAGTGGAATTTCCGGCAATATCTTTAACATTATAAGCTGTGAGTGTATAATTTGTTCCACCTGTGAGATTTGTACTAAAAGTTAGGTGTATCATTTGTGCATTGTTTGCATCTTGTATTGCTGTTTGTGCATTACCAATGCCTCCACTCAAATTATAATTTGCTGTATTTTGTGCAGAGGTTGTTTGAACAGGTTCAGAAAAAATCACATCTATTGCATTAAATGAATTCAGTGCAACATTGGAAATAAATGGCTTCACAGTATCAGGAATTACAGCACCGGCATAAAAATTATCAAATGCAAAAGCTGTATTGTATGAGGCACTTGAAAACTTACAAACAAGTCCAAAATAAGACGTGTTTAAGTTAAACATATCTGTTCCGGATGCTTCAAAATCATAACTTAATGAATTTAGTTGTCCGGAATATAATTTCCAAACAGATCCTTCTTTGATTACTCTAATCTTTAAATTGAATGGGTCTGCAATGCTGGTAGTTCCTGCACAGATTTCTGTTATTTCTGTTCCACTTTGCCTGAAAAGCCTGATGACGTCGGTTGTGTTGGGTTCTCCAAGTTGTAGATAATATCCATTTAAAGTCCCTTTTAAATCGGCATTGTCTGATGCAAGATAAATTTTAGCAAAACTTGTACTTGAAAGACTTATTGCACAGTTTACATCAAAGTGCCATTCCATTGTGTCTGTGACTCCTTTGAGATGCGTATAAAGAATAGTTGTTTTTGGTATGGTTGCATTCATTTGAAGTACGGTATTCCCACTTTCAGAATTGCAGAGATATAAACTGTCATCGCCCAGCCAGATGGGATTTTGTGTAAAATTTCCGTCAGTAAAATCATCAGTGAATGAATTTGGTGTTGAATAATATATAAAAGGGATAATCATGGGTTGCGAAATGTTGCCGGCATTATCTTTCATTGATAGAACTGTGAGCGTATCCTGATGTCCATCAATAAATGGGCCACTGAATGTGAGATGCACTAATGCATGGTCAGTTACGTCTTGTTCTGCAATTACAGGTACTCCAATAGAACCTGTTACAGAATAATTTAGTGTTTGTGTGCAAGTTGTTAAATCAACATCTTCAGAGAAAAGCACATCAAGTTTGTATTGTGTTGTGGCAGTAGCAGAGAGGATTTCAGGTGCAGTTGTATCAGGCAAAATCCTGCCTACATAAAAATTATCATAATAGAATTTATTTTTATAGGATGCACTGGAGAATTTTGAAATAATTCCAAAATACCTTGATATTATAGGCGTATCATCAAATCCGATTGATTCCAGTACGTACAGTTCGCTGCTTAATGGAGCTGTAAATATTTTCCATGTTCCGTCAGCTTCTTTTGTGATTTTCACATTTAGTGCAAAAGGACCTGAAATATCTGTTGTGCCTGAACAAACAACTACTGTATCTGCACCAGTTTGTTTTACCAGCCTGATTTTATCGGTTGCATTGGTTTCACCAAATTGAACGAAATATCCATTACAAAATGTTGAGAAAGCAGTACTGTCAGATGCAAGATAAATTTTAGTGCAAGTAGTACTGGATGGACTTATATCAAGCTTAATTGTAAACCTCCATTCCATGCTGTCGTGCATGGCAACATGGGAATACAAAATTGCTGTTTTAGGATTTGTTGCATTTAGTTGAAGCATGTAATCTCCATTTGTTTGAGAGCATGTATAAAGGCTATCATCGCCAATCCAAATAGGGTTTGCGTTGAAATTACCATCGCTGAAATTATCAAATAACGAATCGCGGATAATAAAAAATTGAAACATTGCGCTCATTGGTGATGCAAGATTTCCGGCGTTGTCTTTCATGTTGGTAACAGTAATCGTATCAATTTTTCCATCAGTAAATGGCAGTGGAAAAGTCAGATGTACTTTGGCGTGGTTTACGACATCTTGCTCTGCGGTAGTAGGTGTTCCAAGCGTTCCTGTTGCATGATAATTTGCGACATTTGTGCATTCAGCCAAACGAACATCTTCAGAAAATACAAGATCTAAAGTTGTTGCACTTATTGGTGTTGCAGAGAGAAGTGTTGGAGGATCAGTATCAGGAATAATAGGGCCTGTATAAAAATTATCGTAGAAAAATTTATCTTTATATGATGTAGCAGAATATTTTGAGTAAACACCAAAGTATTTTGTTGAAGTTATTGTGTTATCAAATCCTACGCCTTCGAGAATATAAAAACCGCTGCCACCGGGAGCTGTAAACAGTTGCCATGTTCCATCGGCCTCTTTTGTTACCCTTATGTTGATATTGAAATTATTTGAAATATCTGTTGTGCCTTTGCAAATTTGAACTTTTGTGCCAGATACATCTTGTCTGAATAATCGCACCCTGTCGGTATCACCTGTTTCACCAAATTGTAAAAAATACGCATTACTTGTGTCTAATACAGAACTGTCAGCAGCCAGATAAATGCGGGCGTAGCTACTGCTTGATCCGGCAAATTCCATGTTAATATTCATTCGCCACTCCATGCTGTCCTGCATTGCGACATGAGTGTATAGCTTAGCTGTTTTTGGAATTGTACCATTGGAATTTAATATGTAATTTGTACCCGATAGTTTTATGGTATATAAACTGTCGTCGCCAATCCAAATAGGGTTTTGTGTAAAGTTGGCATCTTGAAAATTATCAGAAAAAGAAATAGGAATTATAAAATATCTAAATCTTGCAATAGCAGTATCAATAGCATTTCCATGTGTATCAGCTACGTGAAAAACTTTTAATGTATCCCAAATTCCATCGGGAAAATTATTTGCAAATACTAGGTGTACCAGTGATTTATTCGTTACATCCTGTGTTGCAGAAATAGGCGCATTCAAGTTGTTATTTACAAAATAATTTGATGTGTTTTCGGCAGTTAACATTGTTACATTTTCTGAAAATAAAACATCAACGCTATCCTGCGAAGTTGGTGTAGCAGAAATGATTGATGGCGGTTCAGTGTCAGGAATTATCGGACCTGCATAGATGTTGTCAAAATAAAAATCATCACTATAAGTTGAACTTGAAAATTTTGCGAGTAACCCAAAATAAGATCCTGTTGTTATTGAATTATCAGTACCTGTACCTTCTAGTGTATATACATTGCTTAACGCAGGTGCTGTATATAATTTCCAGTTTCCTGCGGCTGATTTAATTACCCGAATATTTAATGAAAAAGATCCGGAAATATTTGTTGTTCCGAAACATATTTCTGTTTCAGCAGCTCCTGATTTTTTCATAAGCCTAATAACATCAGCATTATTTGCTTCTCCAAATTGAAGATAATATCCATTTAAGTTTCCTGCTAATAGATTATTGTCGCTGAAGAGAAAAACCCTTGTGTAAGTTGATGAGGAAGGGCTAAAATTCAGATGAATAAAAAATCGCCATTCGGCACTATCTCCCATTATGTAAGGCGTGTAGAGTGTTGCTGTTTTCGGTACGGTTGCATTTAGTCTTAACTGGTAATTTCCTAAAGTTTGAATACAAGTAAAAAGGCTATCATCGCCTGTCCAAACAGGATTCTGTGTAAAGTTTCCATCAGCGAAGCTATCAGAAAGAAAAGTAACCGGAGCAAAATATGTAAAGGTTGCTGTATCAGACATCATTGCATTTCCTGAAAGATCCTCAATGTTATATACAATAAGGGAATCAACAATTCCATCTGGGAACGGATTTGTAAAATTTAGCTGTACTTTAGCCTTGTTGCTTGCATTCCAGATGGCTGAATTTGGTTGTAGAATGCCGTTGTTTACTGTATAATTATTGACATCCCGAGCAATGGTGGAGTCAATATTTTCTGAAAAAAGCACATCAATAGAATTTTGATTTAGCACAGAAACCGATGAGATTGAAGGAGGGGTAAGGTCTTGAATTTGTTGAGATACAGAAAAATCATCGAAATAAAACAGGTTGTATCTAGAAGCGGTAGCATAAATACATGTAATTCCAAAAAATGAAGTTGACGTAAATGTGTTTTCTGTTAAAGGTGAACCTTCAGATATAAAATTTGAACCACCGGTTTTGTCTGAGAAAAACTGCCATACACCGATATTGCTTCGCAATATTTTAATACGTACTTTAACATTTGCAGTAGCAGTTGCAAGGCGGGTTGTCCCAGTAAACAGAAGCGTGCTAACTGCCCCTGTTTGTTTAAAAAATTTAATCGTATCTTCATTTGACTGACCGATTTGGATATAATATCCGTTAAGTTGGTTGCTTAAAAGGTTTGAAGTATCTGAAACGATATAGATTTTTGTATAATTAGTTGATGATGGTGCAAATTTTAAGTCAACCAAAAAATTCCATTCAGTATTATTTATAAGCGCATTTGCAGTGGATATATAAATTTTACTACTTGCAATATTGGGTCCATTACTTTGTAGTTGTCCTGCGGTGTGTGTGAATTTAGTAGTATCACCTCTCCATAATGGATTTGTAAATGTTCCATCAGAAAAATTGTCTTGCACTTGACTATAAGAGAGTAGTGGCAACAAAAATAGTATCAGAAAAATATTTTTCATTATATTCATTTTTAACAAAAAACTAAAGTATAAAATATATTTGTTTATACAACATATTTGTTGAAAATTCTACGATTTTTTTAAATTCAAATATTGCAAATAAAAATTTCCTTACTTTAGCAGATTATTTTTATTATAATATGTGATGAGTCATGTTGCTGATTAAAATTATTTTTTGGTTTATTGTTATTTATTACGTGCTAAAATTAGCTGTACGTTTTTTGTTGCCATTTATATTAAAAAGGCTTGCTAAAAAATTTATGTCAAATATGGAGCAAATGCAGAATCAGACTAGTCAGAACTACAAACAAAAAACTGAAGGAGATGTTACCATTGATTCCGGTACTCAAAAGAAAAAGGGTGAAAGATATAAGGGTGGAGATTATGTGGATTATGAAGAAGTAAAAGAGTAAAACGAAGATGAAATTAGTAAAAAAAATATTGCTTGGAATACTCGGTATTGAAGGGTACATTAAATTGGCCAGCAGGGTGTATATTTGGCTTGTTTTACATGGATTCTTAAGGAAAAAATATCCTGAATTATTTTATCTTGAACAAATCGTAAAGCCAGGATCAGTTGTGATTGATATAGGTGCAAATCTTGGTTATTACTCGGTTAAATTATCTAAATTAGCAGGAGAAAATGGAAAGGTTTATGCCGTTGAACCGATACAGATGTTTTACAATGTATGGAAAAACAATGTAAAAAATAGTGGATTTGATAATCTTCAACTATGTCCGTATGCACTGGGTTCTGAGACAAAAACAGTTCAGATGGGAATGCCTGAAAAAGAAGGATTATTACATCACGGAATGACAAAAATAACCTCACTGGCGCAAGAAAAATATGTTCAACTGTTTGATGTACAAATGCGCAATCCCGATGAACTTTTCAACGATTTGACTAAACTTGATTTTGTAAAATGTGATGTTGAGGGCTATGAAAGTGAAGTGTTCTCTAATATGAAAAGCACATTAAAGAAATTTTTACCTATTGTACAAAGCGAACTTTCCGGGAAAGAAAATAGAATAAAAGTTATTGCAATTTTCACGGAACTAGGTTATAAAGCCAATATTCTAGACGATTCTAATACATTGATCCCTGTTGATGAAGTCTTGATAAATCACTCACAGAAAGATTTTTATTTTGTTCCTGTGAAGTAAATTTCCCAATCATTTAACATAATTACAGATGAGTAAAAAACTTTTTCTCCTTGATGCTTATGCACTGATTTTCCGTTCTCATTACGCATTTATTCGTAATCCTCGTTTTAATTCAAAGGGGATGAATACATCGGCAATTTTTGGTTTTGTAAATACGTTGGAAGACCTTATAAAAAGGGAGAATCCAACGCATTTGGGTGTTGCATTTGATTTGCGAGTTCCAACATTCAGGCACGAAATGTTCGCCGAATATAAAGCCAATCGTGATGCTACCCCTGAAGATATTATTGCGGCTGTACCTTATATAAAAAATATTTTGCGTGCATATAATATTCCGATTCTTGAAAAGGAACGTTTTGAAGCTGATGATGTGATTGGTACATTGGCAAAAAAAGCAGAACAGCATGGCTTCACAGTATATATGGTTACACCAGATAAAGACTATGGTCAACTTGTGTCTGACAATATTTTCATGTACAAGCCTCGTCGTGGAGATAATTTGCTAGAAGTAGTAGGAAAAACAGAGATATGTAAATATTACAGTATAGCAGATCCCATGCAAGTAAAGGATATTTTAGCTTTGTGGGGCGATGTTTCTGATAATATCCCGGGAGCTCCTGGAATTGGAGAAAAAACAGCTATTAAGTTGATCAGTGAATTTGGCAGTGTGGAAAATGTTTTTGCAAATAGCAGCAAGTTAAAAGGCAAACAGCGTGAAAGTATTGAGCAAAATCAGGCGCTGGTGGAACGTGCAAAAATACTGGTTACGATTGCTCTTGATGTACCCATTGATTTTAACGAAGATGATCTTGTGCTCAATGCTCCTGATAAAGATAAATTAAAATCACTTTTTGATGAACTTGATTTTAGAATGCTTTCGCAAAAATTATTCAGCGAGACCTCTCAACCATCGCAAATACAGGCAAAACCTACCGTTCAGCAACAGCATCAACAACTTGATTTGTTTGGTACACCTATAGTTGCAGTTGAAAATGTTATGATAGAAAATTTTTTAACCGTAGGAACTGTTCCGCATCACTATGAAGCAGTGGTTACATCGAAGCAGCGAACAGAGTTGATAGAAAAGTTGTCATCTCTTTCGGAATTTTGTTTTGATACTGAAACTACAGGGCTTGATACCATTGATTCTGAAATAGTAGGCATGTCTTTTTCTTATATTGAACATGAAGCATATTATGTGCCTGTCCCTGCTGAAAGAGGCGATGCAATGGCTCTTGTTAGTGAATTTAAAGCAGTTTTCGAAAATGGAAATATTGGCAAAACAGGGCAAAATATTAAGTTTGATATTTTAATGTTGAAATCATATGGGATCAATGTTTCTGGTAGAATTTTTGACACAATGTTGGCGCATTATCTTATTCAGCCCGAATTAAGACACAACATGAATTTCCTTGCTGAAACATATTTGAATTATTCACCTGTCCCTATTGAAAATCTGATAGGTAAAAAGGGGCGAAATCAATTGAATATGAGAGATGTGCCTCTTGATCAGATAGCCGAATATGCTGCCGAAGATGCTGATGTAACCTGGCAATTAAAAAACAAGTTGGAGCCGGAACTTAAAAAAAATAATTTAATTAATTTATCAGTAAATATTGAGATGCCCCTTGTGAATGTTCTCGCAGATATTGAATATACAGGTGTCTCAATTGATTCTGATGCGTTGAATAAGTATGCCGTTC
This sequence comes from Bacteroidales bacterium, assembly GCA_036171035.1. Classification (GTDB taxonomy): domain Bacteria; phylum Bacteroidota; class Bacteroidia; order Bacteroidales; family GWF2-35-48; genus GWF2-35-48. The sequence goes on along the minus strand of JAVHQG010000133.1, from coordinate 4,674 downwards.
AATTAACAGAAGATATTATTGAAACAGAAAAAAATATTTTTGAACTTGCCGGTATGGAGTTTAATATTGCATCGCCAAAACAGTTAGGTGAGGTTTTATTTGACAAATTGAAAATATCTGTAGATGCTAAAAAGACTAAATCTGAACAATATTCAACAGGCGAAGAAATTTTAGAAAAACTTGCAGGAGAACATCCAATAATTGATAAAATTCTTGAATACAGATCGCTTCGAAAATTGTTGTCAACATATATTGAGGCACTGCCGAAGCTTGTAAATGCAAAAACAAATAAAATTCATGCTTCATTTAACCAGGCAGTAACTTCAACGGGTCGGTTGAGTTCCAATAATCCGAACTTACAGAATATACCTGTGCGCGAAGCCCGTGGACGTGAGATTAGAAAAGCTTTTATTCCTTCTGATGCAGACCATTTTTTTTTATCGGCTGATTATTCTCAAGTCGAATTACGCATTATGGCACACCTTAGCAAGGATCCACATATGCTGGAGGCTTTTAAAAACAATGAAGATATTCATACGGCCACAGCTTCAAAAATTTATGGAATACCATTGACTGAAGTTACAAACGACATGCGAAGAAAAGCAAAGACTGCAAATTTTGGAATCATCTATGGTATCTCTGCATTCGGTCTAGCACAGCGATTGAGCATTTCTCGCAGTGAGGCAAAACAATTAATTGATGGTTATTTTACGAATTATCCGCATGTGAGGGAGTATATGGAAAAAAGTATCAGAGAGGCTAGAGATAAGGGATATGTAGAAACAATTATGGGAAGGCGACGATATCTTGCAGATATAAATTCGCGGAATGCAATGACCCGGGGCTTTGCCGAACGAAATGCCATTAACGCACCTATTCAAGGCTCTGCGGCTGACATTATAAAGCTGGCAATGGTGAACATCCATAAACAATTTTCAAAACATAACTTGCAGTCAAAAATGGTTATGCAGGTGCATGATGAATTAAATTTTGATGTACTGAAATCAGAGGTTGAACAAGTGAAAGAAATTGTTCGTTATGAAATGCAAAATGCAGTATCTCTTGCTGTTCCTTTGACCGTTGAAATTGGAATAGGAATGAATTGGCTCGAAGCACATTGAAAATTTGTGTAAAATTGTTTTACAATTTTGTATTTATTTTTTCAAGATCTTGTGGCGTATCAATAGCAATTGTTTCAAAATTAGTTATTGCCACTCGAATGCGATAGTTATTTTCAAGCCACCGCAACTGTTCAAGTGATTCGGCTTTTTCGAGCGGAGACTGTTTTAATGCAGTGATTTGCTTTAATATCTCGTATTTGTAAGCATAAATCCCAACATGTTTATAAAAATCATGTTTTTTCGCCCATAGATTCTGGTCAACTCCGCGAATGTAAGGAATTGGAGACCGACTAAAAAAAAGTGCTTCGTTATGAGTACTAATAACTACTTTTGGTATATTCGGATTGGTGATGTCATCAGGATTAGAAATTAGCTTTACGAGTGTTGCAATTTGTGTATCTGTATTTGTAAAACAGCTTTTTAATTGTTCCAGTTGTTCGGGCTGAATAAATGGTTCATCACCCTGAATGTTCACAATCACATCAAAAGAAGTGTTTTCTGCATCAATGATTTTTTCAATTGCTTCGGCAAGTCTGTCGGTTCCACTTGCATGAGAAGTGGCGGTCATTACTGCGTTTGCTCCAAATTCTTTTACAGCATCATAAATTCGATTGTCATCTGTAGCAACCCAAACAGATTCAAAAGCTTTAGCTGCTTGTTCGCAAACTCTTTGAATCATTGGTTTTCCAAGAATATCTGCTAATGGTTTGCCCGGAAAACGAGTAGATGCAAATCGTGCAGGGATGATTCCAATAAATTTCATGTTTATGAGATATGGTTCAAAGAAGATTAATCGCACATGTTAAATGCAGTATCTTTAAATAGCTTCATTTGTGAAAGATCCATGACAAGATTTTTAGGAAGATTTTTCAATAGTGCATATTTTTCAACCAAAGGCTTAAATGTTTGATTGCCTTGCGAGCTGATGCAGTTGTAAAAAAGAAGTGCAAGTTCGTAGTTCGAAAGTTGTGCACGTACAAAGTTTGTATATTTCTTTTTGTCTTCAATTTCAGATGTGTCAACATATTTGATTATATGATATAAATGACCAAAATAATGCCCTAGATCTGCTTGGTTTTCATGGAAAAAATCTTCAAAATGTTTCATGATTTTAACTGGATCTGAATCATAAACAAATCTTGCTTTTTGAAGAAATTGCTGAAATAATATAGCAAAATAGTCACGACCTGTAATAGTGATAGACTCCTCTTCAGTAGTTTTTATAATTTTCATGGAATTGACAATCACATTATGTACATTCAGAAGCTGAAAAAAGGTGCTTTCAAACCGTTCTGCTTTAATGCTGTCGTGGAGTTGATTGAATCGGTGTTTTAAAACTTCATGTTCAATGGCTGTGGTTTTTAGCTCAATCTCATTAAACTTAGTTTCTATTTTTGTAACTAGAATTTGCTGTTTTTGACCGAGAAAGCTTGTGTAAAGAAAAAGTAATCCGGCTAAAGCCCAAAAAGAAAAAACTACCCAAGCCATTAGCCCTGAAATGTCTGTAAATTTTTTAAGAACGAATTTATCCGTTAGTGCAAATATTCCGGCAAGGACACCAATGATAATCAGAACCCAGGCAATTTTTGAAAAAACAGACATAATTTGCCCGGTGTGGGTAACATTCTTATTCAAATGTTTTTCTTCAGACATTAATTTCTGAAAGTCGGTGTTGTCTTCAGGAAATTTGGTTTCCGGTATTTTATGTTCAGTTTGAATCATACGTGTGTTGGTTTAACATTACTTGATCAAATGGGTATTGTAAAACTTTTCTGCATCAATAGCTGCCATACAACCTGAACCTGCGGCTGTAATTGCTTGTCTGTAATGTGGGTCTTGTACGTCGCCGCAGGCAAAGACCCCATTTATATTTGTCTTGCCGGTACCGGGAATAGTTTTAATATATCCAGTTTCGTCTGTTTCAATATATGGTTTAAAAATATCTGAATTTGGTTTATGCCCTATTGCAACAAAGAATCCGGTAACGTTAATTTTTATATCTTCGCCTTTTGAGTTTGTAAGAATAACCCCATTTACCCCTGAGGTATCACCGACAATTTCTTTCGTTGTATGTTCAAAAAGTACCTCAATGTTTTTTGTTTTCATTACTCTTTCTTGCATTGCTTTTGAAGCTCGTAGGTTTGATTTTCTTACGATTAAATAAACTTTTTTACAAAGTCCTGCAAGGTATGTGGTTTCTTCTGCAGCTGTATCGCCACCACCAACAACTGCAACATCTTTTCCTTTATAAAAAAACCCATCGCAGGTAGCGCAAGCTGAGACGCCTTGTCCCTTGTAGTGATCTTCGGATGCAAGACCTAAATATTTTGCTGTTGCACCTGTTGCGATAATAAGTGTGTCTGCTTCAATAAGTTTTTCTCCGTCAATGATTACTTTAAAGGGTGATTTTGAAAGATCGGTATCTGTTGCCATACCCATGCGAATATCAGTGCCAAAGTGGGCGGCTTGTTTTTTTAAATCATCCATCATCTCAGAGCCTGTGATTCCTTCAGGGTAACCGGGAAAGTTTTCAATTTCAGTAGTTGTGGTAAGCTGACCACCCGGCTGTAAGCCTTCGTACATCATTGGCGATAAATTTGCTCGTGCAGCATAAATAGCTGCAGTATAGCCTGCCGGACCTGATCCTAGAATCAAACATTTTACTTTTTCAGGTGGCAGATTGAATAATTCATTTTTTTTATCGTTATTTTCTATATGGAGTGGTTTAAAAAAACTCATATCTAATTTTTTATATAATTATTATTTTTATTCTCCTTCAAATTGTATCAAAGAAAACACATTGTACCCTTTTAATTTTTCTCTGCCATGCAATTCAGGAAGCTCAATAACAAAAGCACATTCAGCAACAATACCACCAAGTTTTTCAATAAGGTTGATTGCAGCTTTTACTGTACCGCCGGTAGCAATTAAATCGTCAATAATTAATATTTTTTCACCTTTTGAAACAGCATCTTCATGTAGCTCTATCTCATTTGTACCATATTCCAGTGAATAGCTTTCTTTGATAGTTTTGAATGGTAATTTTCCGGCTTTCCGAACAGGAATGAATCCAATGTTTAGTTTGTAGGCTAGTACGGCTCCAAAGATAAAGCCACGGGCATCAATACCGGCTATTTTATCAATTTTTAGATTTTTATATCGGGCAGTAAGCAAATCGCAAGCCTCCCTGAATGCCTCAGGGTTTTGCATGAGGGTGGTGATGTCGCGAAACATGATGCCTTTTATTGGCCAATCGGGGATGGTTCTAATAGTATCTTTTAAGTTCATATACTTTTCAGTTGATTAATTTATGTAGCAAAAATACTAAAAACTCTACGAAAAAAAAATCATATTATGTAATTGACAAACTGAAATTTAACTTTTGTGTATTTATTTTTCGTAAAGATTAACTGATAGAATTAATTTTGTTTTGTATTTATGCACTTTTATTCTTAAACAGTATCAGCAAGAAAACGCCAATAATTTCGTTACTCTGGTTTTGAAAACAGTTGCTTCGGTGAACTCAGCACATCGCATTTACAAAAGTAAACTC
>JAVHQG010000132.1:0-4301 GCA_036171035.1 Bacteroidales bacterium | reverse complement strand
TTATCAACGTAATGATTTTTTGTGTACGAATTTTCTGACAGCTTGGCTCTAACTACTTTATAACAGCCCTCTTTGTTTTAATAGCGGTTCGATTTTGGCTTCTCTACCTCTGAACTTCAAGTACATTTGCTCTGGATCAGCTTCACCGTCTTTTTCAAGAATATTTTTTCGGTAAGCTCTTGCTGTATTTGTATCAAAAATACCAGCCTCCCTAAATGCCTCAAATGCATCATTGTCAAGCACAGCAGCCCAAATGTATCCATAATATCCGGCATCATATCCGCTCATAATGTGGGCAAAATATGTACTGCGATATCTTGATACTATTTCAGGAATCAATCCGATTTTAATAAAATAATCTTTTTCAAATTTTAAAATATCTAAATTTTTTGCTTTTGCTAAACTGTGATAGGAAAGATCGAGCAGAGATGCAGCAAGATATTCTGTAGTAGCAAACCCTTGATTAAATAATGAACTATTGTTAAGTTTATCAACTAATGCATCGGGAATTACTGCTCCCGTTTTGTAATGTGTGGCATATAATTTTAGCACTTCTTTATTAAACGCCCAGTGTTCATTCAACTGACTTGGCAATTCAACAAAGTCTTGCGCAGAAAATGTTGTTAAGTATTTTACTTTAGACATAAGGCTTTCAAAAGCATGACCGCATTCGTGGAACAATGTTTCTGTTTCATCCATGCTCAATAGTGATGGAGCGTCTTTTGTCGGCTTTGTGAAATTACAGACAACCGTGGTAATTGGGGTAATTTCTTTCCCATTTTCAAAGTGATGGCTGCGATATTCTGTACACCATGCTCCACCATTTTTGCTCTCTCTTGGAAAAAAATCTAAATAAAAAACACCTAAATGTTTTCCATCAGCTTCCTTTACTTCAAAAGCCTGCGCATCAGGATGAGGAAGTGGTATGTTTTTTATTGGCGTAAATGTGATACCATAAAGCTTTGTTGCAACAGTAAACACTCCATTTACTACATTCTCAAGCTTAAAATAGGGCCGCAATTCATTTTCATCAAGATTGTATTTTTGTTTGCGGAGCTTTTCTGAATAATACCACCAATCCCACGATGCAAGTTTAAATTTGCCACCTTCTTTTGTAATGATTTGTTGCAATTCTATAGCTTCCTTTTTAGCAACTTTTATTGATTTAGTCCATAACTGATTTAGTAAAGCAAAAGCCTTTTCCGGCGATTTTGCCATTCTGCTTTCCAATTTGTATGCGGCATAGTTTGGATAGCCCAGCAATACTGCTTTTCGTGCTCTTAAATCTATTATAGTGGATAGAACTTTTTTGTTATCTTTATCATTATTGTTATTGCAACGATTGGTATATGCAAAATATATTTTTTCTCTTAAGTCTCTGTTTTTGGCATATTGAAGAAATGGAATCATGCTTGGCTTATTGGTTTTAAAGACCCATTTGCCGAATAGAGAATCTTTTTGTGCGGTTTCTGCTGCTGCTGCAATTACGTCATCTGTAAGTCCTGCTAAATCTTCTTTTTTGTCAATAATCAGCTTGAACGAATTTGTTTCAGCAAGTAAATTTTGTTCAAATTTTACAGTCAACCCTGATAATTCTTGATTGATTTTTTTTAATTCGTCTTGTTTGTCTTTTGGTAAAAGAGCACCATTTTTGACAAAGCTTTTATAAACATTTTCAAGGATGTAGTTTTGTTCCGGGGTAAGATTGAGCTTATCTTTCTCATCATAAATAATTTTTATTTTTTCAAACAATTTTTGATTCATTGTGATTCCATCGCGGAAAGCTGAGAGTTTCGGATTAATTTCAGAAGAAATTTTATCTATTTCTAGCGAAGAGTTCGAGCTTTCAGTATTTGAAAAAAGCAGATTTACAGTATTAAGTAAACTGCCTGCATTGAAATACTTTTCGGCGGTGTTTGAAAAATTTGGTTTTTCAGTATTATTAACTATTGCCTGAATTTCCTCATTATATTTCCTCATTGCTATTTCAAAAGCTTGCATATAATGTTCTGGTAGAATCTTGTCAAAAGGAGGCACTTGAAACGGAGTATTGAAGTTCTCTAACAATGGATTTTGTGTTGCAGTCATATTGTTTTTTGATTGATCGGTGTCATTATTTTTACATGAAAAAGCAATGAATGTTAGTAGAATCCAAAAAATATTTTTATTTATCATAATTGGTATTTTTTAAGAATATGGCGACAAATATAAATATCTTTGGGGGAAATATATCACTTGTGCCATTTTGTCGTAATTAATTTTTGGCAAAAAAATTGACAATTCACACGGCACGAAAAACTTAAATTACTATTGGTATGGATTCAAATGAAGAAAAAAATCAAGAAATCAAAGATACAGCAACTACTGAAGATGGTACACAAACAGTTAGCGAAGAGTTAAAAGAAAATATTTCTTCGGAAATAAGTGACTCAGAAATAGTAGAACATGACAAAAAGGATAAGAAAAAAGGTTTTTTTGGTAAAAAAGGCAAATCTTCCGAAGTCGAAGAATTAAATAAAAAAATTGAGGAGTTAGCTTTAAAAGTTGAGGAACAGGGAAAATCAATGATTGACGTGAACGACAAATATTTACGTCTTTCGGCCGAATTTGATAATTATCGAAAGCGTACATTGAAAGAAAAAATGGAACTAATAAAATCTGCCGGGGAATCAGTTATACTAGGAATTATTCCTGTTTTAGATGATTTTGATAGAGCTTTACTGCACTTGGATACAGCAACGGATATTGCTGCTGTAAAAGATGGAATAAACCTTATCTATTCAAAATTTAAAGAATATCTTACACAAAAAGGTGTGAAGGAAATTGATGCAATTAATTTGGATTTCAATACTGATATTCATGAGGCAATTACAAAGATTCCGGCACCATCTGAAGATGTGAAAGGCAAAGTGATTGATGTTGTTGAAAAAGGATATTTGCTGCATGATAAAGTGATTCGATTTTCAAAAGTAGTTGTTGGGGAGTAGTAGGAGGTGAGCAATTTAAGTAGGCAATTGGTTGTGGTGGATTAATTTAAGCAGATTGATATTAATTTACAAAGAATTATAAAATAAATATAAATGGCAAAGCGAGATTATTACGAAATATTGGAAGTTTCAAAAAGTTCTTCTGACGAGGAAATAAAAAAGGCCTACAGGCAGCAAGCCATGAAATTTCATCCTGATAGGAATCCTGGAGACAAAGCATCGGAAGAAAAATTTAAAGAAGCTGCTGAAGCGTATGAGGTATTAAGTAATAAAGAAAAACGTGCGCGTTATGATCAGTTTGGTCATGCTGGCGTGGGCAGTGGTGGTGGATTTAACAATGGTGGTATGTCCATGGATGATATTTTCTCAAATTTTGGAGATATTTTTAGTGGATTTGGATTCGGAGGATTTAATAATTTTAGTGGTGGAGGCAGAAGTGGAGGCAGAAGAGTAAGTAAAGGTACAAATTTGCGAGTAAAGGTAAAACTTAATCTAACTGAAATAGTAACTGGTGTTGAGAAAAAAATTAAGGTAAAAAAATTAACTGAATGTAAAGTTTGTAATGGAACAGGTGCCGCAAGTGGCTCCGATTATACAACCTGTCATACATGCAACGGAAAAGGTGTTGTAACCAGAGTATCCAATACTTTTTTGGGTCAGATGCAGACTTCGTCAACATGTCCGACATGCAATGGGGAAGGGCGCTCGATCAAAAATAAATGTCCAAAGTGCTACGGTGAAGGTGTAACCAATGAAGATGATGTAATAAGTATAAAAATACCCGCAGGAGTTGCTGATGGAATGCAGCTTGTTGTGAGTGGGAGAGGAAATGCTGCCAGAAGAGGTGGTATAAACGGAGATATGCTTGTGGTTATTGAAGAGGAGCAGCATCCAGATCTTGTGAGAGATGAAAACGATCTGCTTTATAATCTTTTTATTAGTGTGCCTGATGCGATTCTTGGTACGGCAGTTGAAATCCCTACACTCGAAGGGAAAGTGAAAGTGAAAGTGGAATCTGGTACACAATCAGGAAAAATTCTTCGATTAAGGGGAAAGGGAATTCCAGAAGTAAATGGGTATGGGAGAGGCGATTTGTTGGCACGGGTTACTGTGTGGATGCCTCAAAATATATCAAAAGATGAGAAAAAAATTATTGAAAAATTGCAAACTTCTTCTAGTTTTAGCCCACAACCAACTAGCCAGGATAAAAGCTTTTTTAGAAAGATGAGAGATATGTTCGAATAACTAATGTTACGTAAATAGTGTCAGCAAGAAAACGCCAATAATTTCGTTACTCTGGTTTTGAAAACAGTC
>JAVHQG010000131.1:0-4302 GCA_036171035.1 Bacteroidales bacterium | reverse complement strand
AATGTTGAGTCCACTCCGAAAAGTCCAAAAAATATTTTCCAGCGATTTTTTGCCCTTGATCCCTGAAGGGAAATCGCTGAAAATCAGTGTGCCTTTAAAGTCCCCTTTAGGGGATTTAGGGGTTAAAAGACTTTTCGGAGTGGACTCAATGTTATAATGTATGATATTTTTTGGGTGTTTATACATGAGATTTGATGAATCTGTTTTATTTCTATTGGAAATATCTTACTTTTGTCAAAATTTTGTTTTTCTATTTATAACAGATATTTTATAATACGATGATAAGGCTCACGTTACTATTCTCGCTTATTGTTTTTTGCTCCTTTGGGTTTAGTCAGGAACAGAAAAAAATCATCCAACATAAGAAGCAAATATCGCCAAGACTTTCCAGAGTTGAGGTAGATGGACGCTTTGGATGTATTGATGAAGATGGAAACGAGGTTGTTCCAATTAAGTATAACTATATAGGTAAATTTGTAGGAGGCAGGGCTAAGGTTAAGGTTGATTCCTATTTTGGTTATATTGACGAACATGGAAATGAAATTATTCCTCCTAAATATCACTACATAGGGAAATATAATGGCGGTATAGCAAAGGTGTATGTGCTGTATTACCCCGAGTCTATTATTGATAATGGTAGCGAAATTATGCATCCAAAATATGCAGATGAGAAAAATAATGATGAAAAAGTGGTGGAGTCTGTTAAACTTTTTGGATTGATTGATGAAAAAGGAAACGAACTGGTTGCTCCTAAATATCATCAGATAGGGCAATTCAAGCAGGGTAGGGCAAAAGTGATGCTGAATAATTTGTATGGCTTTATTAATACCGATGGAGACGAAATTGCCCCCCCTAAATATCAGCATATTGGCTCGTTTGATGAAGATGGATGGGCTAAAATTATTATTAATTCTTTAGTTGGCTTTATTGATGAAAGTGGAAATGAGATTGTTGCTCCAAAATATGATTATGTAGGTTCTTTTTTTGATGGGAGAGCAAAGGTTCGTTACAATGAATTGTGGGGATTTATTGATGAAAGTGGATTTGAAGTAGTTCCACTAAAATATTCAAATGTGAGAAATTATAAGCATGGAAAAGCAAAATTTTTTAAAAATGGATTGAAAGGTGTGCTTGATAAAAATGGAAATGAAGCTGTGAGTTCTAAAAATTAACAAAACAATTTTTTTACTTATTATGAGTGAAAATACTCATTAGAAAATATCTAAATCTTTTTAATTCAAAAAACAATACTTATATTGCGCAATGATTTAATTTCCGTATATGAATCTCAATTTTAAATTTCTAAAATCTGTTTCTACTATTTATGACGAGATGATCCATAATGGCTTCTCTATGGTCTATTTAGGAGAATTTAGCTCTGAAATAACAGGGATGTTTACCTCAATGACTGAATCCAACATGAGGAAGTTGAGTGAGGAAAAATCTCTTAAAAAAAGAGTTTTTCACGTAATGGTGGAAATTCTACAAAATCTAAATAAGCACTCTGATGAATTTAAAGAAGATAGTAGTGGAAATGGCTTATTTATTATTGGGAGAAAAGATGATACTTACTATATTATTACTTCAAATAAGGTTACTAAAGAGCGGCGAACAATGCTTGAGACTGCTATTACTCAAGTGAATAACGCATCTCACGATGAGTTGAAACAAATGTATTTGAAACAAATTAAAGAAGGCAAATTATCTGCAAAAGGCGGAGCAGGTCTTGGTCTTATTGATATTGCCAGAAAAACCGGGAAACTAAATTATCAGTTTATTGATATGGATGATAATTATTTCTTTTTTATTCTTCAGGTTGAAATTTCATCTAAAAATCAACCCACTGAAAAAATAGCAGAATAGATAAATAGCTTATCTATAACCACTTATCTCGAATTTCGATGTGTTTGTAACTGTTGATGTATTCCAGTGCTTCTTTTGGATTGCTAACTATTGCATATAGATTCTGAAAATCTGACTTCGTAAATTTCTCTTCAAATAAAATTTTAAATTGATTAAAAAGGTGATTGTAAAATCCATCTGTATTGATGAATACAATTGGTTTAGAGTGATATTTAAGTTGTTTCAATGTAAGTGTTTCCATCACTTCGTCTAATGTCCCAAATCCACCTGGTAATGTGATAAATGCTTCTGCATGTTCATGAAGTGTTGCTTTTCTGTCGCGCATGTCTTTTGTTACAATAAGTTCGTCACCCGTTTCAGATGCAACCCCTTTAATGTTTAATTTTTCAGGGATCACTCCAATCACTTTTCCGCCATATTGTTTTACAGTCATTCCAAGCACACCCATTAGTCCTATTTTACCACCACCATGCACAAGGGTATTGCTTTTTTCGCCAATGAGTTTTCCAAGCTCACGTGCCATATCATAATATTTTTGTGGAAGTGAATCGCTTGATGAGCAAAATACACAGATATTCATATTATTGAGATAATTTATTTTGAAGATAGAAGTCAAGTAAGATGATTGCAACCATTGCAGATACTATCGGTACAGCCCTGGGGAGCACGCATGTATCGTGACGACCAGCAATTTCTAACATACATTTTTTTCCATTGTTATCAATGGTTTCTTGTTCATTTTTTATGCTTGCAACTGGTTTAAAAGCGGTTCGAAAAAAAATATCTTCTCCATTGGAAATGCCTCCCTGAATCCCCCCTGAATGATTGGTTTTTGTCTTGATTCGACCATTGTCATTATAAAATAGGTCGTTGTGCTCAGACCCTTTCATGTTGGCACTCGAAAACCCTGCACCAAACTCAATGCCTCTTACAGCAGGAACACTTAAGATGGCTTTCCCAATCTCGGCATGTAGCTTACTGAAAACAGGTTCTCCAAGTCCAATCGGTATATTTTTAGCAACACATGAAATGATTCCCCCAATGGTGTCGCCTTCTTTTTTTATTTCATCAATGTGAGCAATCATTTTTTTTGCAGTAGATGTATCAGGGCATCGCACTATATTGCTGAAAATTTTTGAGAAATCGAGTTCTTTATAATTGCTTTTTAATTCAACTTTTCCAACTTGCGAAACATATGCGCTGATTTCTATTCCAATTGTTTTTAAATATTGCTTTGCCAATGCTCCTGCAACCACTCTGGCAATGGTTTCGCGGGCAGAAGAACGACCGCCGCCTCTATGATCCCGAATGCCAAACTTTTTGCTGTATGTATAATCGGCATGAGATGGTCTGTATAAATCTTTAATATTATCGTATGCCTTGGAGTCCTTGTTGTTATTTCGAATAAGAAATGCAATGGGTGTTCCAAGAGATTTCCCTTCAAAAATGCCAGATACTAATTCTATTTGATCGTCTTCGTCTCGCTGTGTGGTAATGGATGATTGCCCTGGTTTGCGTAGGTCTAACTCATGCTGGATGTTTAACAGATCAATTGGGAAATTGGCAGGAAACCCTTCAATAATGCCTCCAATGGCTGCACCATGCGATTCTCCAAAAGAAGTTAGTTTGAATATGTTTCCAATTGAATTGCCTGACATAGTTGCTTTTTGGTTATAATTTATACCTGTTGTGTTTTCATTTGTTTACCCATGGAATATCTTTTATCCCTGCATCTTTCAATACTTTTCTTGATAATACAAATAAATAATCCGAGAGTCGGTTTAGATAAATAATAAGAATTGCTTCAACTACTTCGCTTTCTGCCAACTCGCAAACTCTCCGTTCCGCTCTTCTGCATGTTGTTCGTGCCATATGACAAGCTGATGATGCAACATTTCCTCCAGGTAAAATAAATGAATGTAATGGGGTCAGTTTTTTTTCTATTTGGTCAATTTTTTTTTCAAGAAAAGCAATATGAGATTTATTTAATATCGGAATGTGTTTTGTGTTTGTTGGGTCATTTGAAAGGCTTGCTGCAACAATCATTAGCTGATTTTCAATTTCAAGAATGGTGCTTTGTACACTTTTTTTTATATTCTGGTCTTTTATAAATGCAATTGTGCTGATAAGCTCGTCAACAGTGCCATAAGCTTCAATTCTAAGACTGTACTTTTTTATTCTTTTCCCTCCAATCAACGATGTTTCTCCTGTATCGCCTCCTTTAGTATATATTTTATTTTCTTTTCCGTGATCCATTACTTTTGTCTGGTATTCTTTATCTTTTGCAAAGTCGCAAAGAAATTATTACCTCCTGCCCATTGTTCATTGTCCATTGTCTTTTGCCTCTTTAACAATCATCCCATCATCTCATCATCCCATCATCTCATCATCCCATCATCCCATCATCAAAACTCAACCTTTAATATTGTTCTTTCTCAT
>JAVHQG010000130.1:0-4315 GCA_036171035.1 Bacteroidales bacterium | reverse complement strand
GTATATTCAAAATTAGTACCAGGATCCGGTGAAGTAAGTGTTAAGAATTTTGAAATATAATATTTTACAATTATTTTTTTTCTGCCGTTAGTAGTATCCGAAACAATAGACATAGGGGCATTATCGGTTCCCAAACCTTTTATTCTGTATTTAACTCTTGCAGTATCAACATAATTTGTATCGACAGTTTTAACATATCCTCTCTGACCAATAAGATCTTGCTGTTCAATCCGTATGTGAGTATTATCTACAAAATAACCCATAGCTTTAATTTTTATCTCCCCTCCTAAAGGTAGAGATATCCATCTGTTCATGGCTTTGTCGGCTACAATTGTTGTTTTTTGTGGAAGCTTTCTGTAGTAATATTTTGCATATTGACAACCGACACTGTCGGAGTTGTTTGTGATTTTTTTTCTGGATAGCAAATATTGTAGTTCGTAAGGCCAAGCATAATTTCTAACTTTAACATTTCTGCTCGCAGATTTTGTGTTTCCTGCTTTATCAGTCACACTGTATGTCATGATATATTCACCTGTTTTTGATGTTACAGAATCAGGGCTTTCATACTTTTTAGGAATATTATGACCAACAACGATATTCCCTGAAATGGTTCCATCTAAATTATCTTCGGCTATGGCACCAGGGTCAATAAATGGTTTGTTTAATTCTGTGGTTACAGCGTCACCATCATTTAAATAAATTTTTGGTGCAAATTTATCTTTATTTTTACAACCAAATGAGACATAACCAACAATGGCAAAGATTGCTACAATACTGAAAACGAAATTGAATTTTTTCATCTAACTATAGATTAGGATTTTATTCAATTAGCAAAAATAAAAATAAAAAATTAAAATATTGCATTGTGTGCTTATTTTTCTTCATTTTTACTTACAATTGCATTAATAATAGTGAATAACTTTATTGAAATTAGCCATGAAAATATCTCATATAGAACACATTGGAATAGCGGTTAACAATCTCGAAGAAGCCATAAAACAATATGAAATGCTTTTTGGATTACAGTGTTATGCTGTTGAAGAAGTAAAGAACCAGCGAGTAAAAACCGCTTTTTTTATGGTAGGGCAAACTAAAATTGAATTATTGGAGTCAACAGATACTGAGGGTCCGATAGGGAAATTTATTGCAAAAAATGGAGAAGGATTGCATCATCTTGCATTTGCTGTTGATGGAGTACAAAATGCCCTTACAGAGCTTGATTTCAAAGGTGCTCAGTTAATTGATAAAGTTCCACGTAAAGGGGCAGATGGGTTAACGATAGCTTTTCTTCATCCTAAATCAACCAATGGAGTGCTTACTGAATTGTGTGAAGCAAATAAATCGTAAAAAAGCTACTGGTTAGCCCTTATCGATACTCAATAAAATTAAATTCTACTTCGAGTAACGACTGGTAATAGTGACCTGTGTCGTATATGTCGTTTTCATCGTAATACCAATCAAAAGAAACGCATTTATGGTCTTGGTTATATTCAGCAAGAATTTGCAACAACTTGAGAACCCACTTTGAACTGCTTGTATTCATATATTCAAACTTTAGTTTGATAGAAACTTTCGGCGGTGTTTTCTTAACAAACTCATCAATCCATTGTGTAAGTGGATAAAAAAATTTATGTGTATCTTCAGGTATTGCAGTCCCATTTATTTCAAGATTACCTGTAAACTGGTTAAAATTCACATATGGTGTATTATTTTCTCTTTCAATAATCAAATTTTCCATTCAGCAGGGTTTTAGTATTGCAAAAATAATAAAATTTTTGATGCAGATATTATAATTTTTCATTCAAAAATATAATAGTGTTATGTTTTCTTTCCGGCAAGCTGTCCACATGCAGCCATGATGTCTTTTCCTCTGCTGCGACGGATGTTTACAATCATGTTTCGTTCAGTTAGGATTGACACAAAATCAGCAACCGTTTTATTATCTGATTTTGAATATTCAGAATATGGAGATGTATTATATTCAATTATGTTCACTTTGCATGGGAAATTTCTGCACAGTTTTGCAAGTTCTTTTGCATCATTTATTGTATCGTTAAAATGATTCAACATCAGGTATTCAATGGTGATACGTGTGTTAGTTTTTTGATAAAAATAACTTATTGCCTTAACTAAAGAATCCAAATTATTCAGTTTGTTTATTGGCATGATTTGATCTCTTTTCAAATTATTGGCGGAATGTAGTGAAATTGACAGATTGAATTTTGCATGATCGTCTGCTAATTTTTTTATCATTTCAGGAATGCCAGCTGTTGATAGCGTGATTCGATCGGGTGACATTTCAAGACCTTCTTTTGTTGTGATTTTTTTAATTGCTTGTAGTGTATTATCATAATTAAGTAAAGGTTCTCCCATACCCATAATTACAATGTTTGTAAGGGGAAGCTGATATTTTTCAAATGCTAGTTTTTTTATCCGGATTACTTGATCAAAAATTTCACCTGCACTCAAATTTCTTTTGAAGCCCAAGGTCCCGGTTGCGCAGAATTTGCATGCAAGAGGGCATCCTGCTTGTGTTGAAATGCAGGCGGTGGCACGTTCTTCTGTTGGGATTAAAACACCTTCAACAATCTCGTTATCGCTTAACTTAAAAGCAATTTTTATAGTTTTATCTTTGCTGGTCTGAATGCTGTCAATCGTAGCAACATGAAAAGAAAAGTTGTTTTCAAGAAATAGCCTAACTTCTTTTGAAATGCTCGTCATCTCAACAAAAGAAGCCACACCATTTTTCCAAAGCCATTCATGAACCTGTTTTGCACGAAAAGGTTTTTCCTTGTGAAGAACAAAGAAATCTGTAAGTTCTGATAAACTTATTTTGCGAATATCTTTTCTTTCGATAATGGTAAAATTATTTGTATTCTAGAAGTTCCACATCAAATATCAGTGTGCTTTTTGGAGGAATAACGCCACCCATTCCCTTTTCGCCATATCCCAGTTGATAGGGAACAATTAAGCGGGCTTTGGTTCCAACTTTAAGTGTTGTGAATGCTTCGTCCCAGCCTTTAATAACATTGCCTTTGCCAACAGTAAAAGAAAATGGCTGACCTCTTTCAACAGATGAATCAAACATTTTCCCATCTTTAAAATATCCGGAATAATGTGCAGTTACATTTGCACCTGCAAACGGCACACGACCTGTACCTTCCTTAATTATTATATATTTTAAACCTGAAGCTGTTGTTACAGTATCTTTTCCTTTTGTGCTAAAAGGAACAGGTACAACTTTTGGTGTAACTTTTACAAGTTCTACATCAAAAATCAAAGTAGAATTTGCAGGAATTTTACCCATTGCTCTTGATCCATAAGCCAAATCGGGAGGGATTACTAACGTAGCCTTGCCTCCTTCATGCAACAAGGAGATACCTTCTTCCCAGCCTTTAATAACCATATTTTTTCCCAAATAAAACGGGAGTGCCTGCCCCCGAGGAATGGAGCTATCGAAAATTGTATCATTTGTGAGTTTACCTGTATAATGTACTTCAACTTTATCGCCTGATTTTGGCTGGATTCCGGTACCTTTTTGTGTTATTTTAAACTTCAACCCGGATGTTGAGGTTGAAAAATCAGCATATTTGTCTTGACTCATAGCATGAAATGAAATAAAAAAAATTAGACTTAAAATAAAAGATAATTTACGTGTGTTTTCCATGTGAAAAAAATTAAGTAATAGTATAAAAAAATATCACGAAGCAAAATTATATATTTTCTCTAACATATACACAATATGTGTAATCGTATTCATTTTTTGCATCAGCTTTTATTTCCTCGCTCTCGACCAGTTTCCATTCATTGAAATGAATTTCAGGGAAAAACGTATCAGCATCAAAAGAGTGATGAACTTTTGTTAAATACAGTTTATTTGCATGTTTCAAAAATTGTGCATACACAGAGCCTCCTCCTATAATAAAATTTTCACCGAAATGAGATAATTTTGTGATAGCATCTTCAATGCTGTATGCGCTAACACAGCCATCGAAAGTTTCTTCCGGCATATCAGTGATTACGATGCTTTGTCTGTTTGGTAAAGGTTTTATTGGCAACGATTCAAATGTTTTTTTACCCATCACGATGGTTTGTCCCGTTGTTAATTTTTTAAATCTTTTCAAATCATCAGACAAATGCCAAAGCAACTGATTATTTTTCCCAATGGCATTATTTTCTGCTACAGCTACGATGATAGATATTTTCATCAAAAAAAGTTATATTAGTATGTTTCAAAAGTACAAGTTTTTTTACAAATCTAAAAACAAAGAAAAACAAAACAAAGTGTTTTTATATCTTTGCGAGGAAATAAATA
>JAVHQG010000129.1:16176-19527 GCA_036171035.1 Bacteroidales bacterium | reverse complement strand
GTTTCTTAGTGCCTTAGCGACTTTGCGGTGAATAAAATGTTGAATGTTGAAAGTTGAAAGTTGAATGTTAAAAAGTTAAAAGTGCCTTAGTGCCTTAGCGACTTTGCGGTGAATAAAATGTTGAAAGTTGAAAGTTGAATGTTGAAGTAAATCGTAAATCGTAAATTATAAATCAATAGTATGTCATTAAAATGTGGAATTATTGGGATTGCAAATACAGGAAAAACAACTTTGTTTAACTGCATGTCGTCCACCAAAGCTGAATCGTCAAATTTTGCTTTTACGTCAAACAAATCGAACATTAGTGTAATGAGCGTTCCCGACCCTAGATTGGACGAACTTACAAAATATCAACCAACAGACAAATTAGTGCCGGCAACTGTTGAAATCGTTGATATCCCAGGTTTGACGAAAGGGTCAAACAAAGGTGAGGGGATGGGTAATAAATTTTTGGGAGACATTAGAAACACTGATGCATTGATTCATGTATTGCGTTGTTTTGATGACGATAATCTTCCGCATATTGATGGGTCGGTGAATCCTGTAAGAGACCTGGAAACAGTAAATCTTGAGCTTCAGATTAAAGATCTGGAATCTGTAGAAAAAAAAATTCAGAAAACCGAAAAGGTTGCCAAGATTGGAAATGATAAAGATGCGAAGCACTGCCTTGAAGTATTACTACAATACAAAGAGCATTTTGAGAATTTTCAGTCTGCTCGCACAATAGCTATCGATGAAGATGCAAAAAAATATGTTGCAGATTTATTTTTATTGAGTTCTAAACCTGTTATTTATGTTTGTAATGTGGATGAGAAATCTGCAATATCAGGCAATAAATATGTGAATGCAGTGAAAGAGGCAGTGAAAGAAGATAACACGGAAGTTCTTGTGGTAGCTGCAAAAACAGAAGAGGAGATTTCAGAGCTTGAGAGTGAAGACGATAGGATGGAATTTCTGAAAGAACTTGGGATGCAGGAACCATCAGTGAATAAACTGATACGTTCAGCTTATAGCCGTTTAAATTTGATGTCGTTTTTTACGATCGGGCAAACCGAAAATCGTGCATGGACAATAAAAAAAGGTATGAATGCACAGCAGTCTGCAGGGGTTATTCACAGCGATCTGGAACGTGGATTTATTCGTGCAGAAGTAATTAAATATAACGATTTTATTACTTTGAAATCAGAACAGGCGTGTAAGGAAAAAGGTAAATTATCTGTTGAAGGAAAAACATATATTGTTCAAGATGGAGATATTCTTCATATCCGTTTCAATGTTTAGCTATGCGACTCGTTGTTCCACTCATCTTTATTATTGTATTTGTTCTTGTTACTGACTTATATCTGTATAAAGCACTGCATCTTTTTACCGGAAATTTCTCAATAAGAACTAAAAAGATTCTGTATTCCATCCACTGGCTTATTCCGGTGATTACAATCGCAATCTATTTTGTTATAAACTTTCTGTCATCGTCAATTCGAAATCATTCTTATTATGGATATTTGTTTAACGCATTTGGCGTTTTTATACTGATTTATTTTCCAAAACTCATTTTTCTTATTTTTCATTTAATTGAAGATATTGTCTATGTTATATTGAAGTCAATCGGGAAAGTATCCAAACGATTTTTACTTGTTTCCAAATTAGGTCTCTTTATATCGATTATCCCGTTTTTATTAATCGTTTACGGTATGATTTGGGGCAGATACGATTTTATTGTACGACATGAAAAAATTGAATATCTCAACCTTCCGCAGTCATTTAATAAATTTAAAATAGTACAGTTCTCCGATCTACATGTGGGAAGTTTTGGTGATGATACCTGTCGGCTGCGCCAGATTGTTCGACTTATTAATTTGCAGCAACCAGATTTGATTGTGTTCACTGGAGATATGGTAAATAATTTTGCAGAAGAGTTGATAGGAAAGGAAAAAATATTTGCAGAATTAAAGGCTTCATACGGAAAATATGCAATCATGGGTAATCATGACTATGGCGATTATTACAAGTGGACAAATGAAAAAGATAAATTGGAAAACCATACTTTATTTTTAGAAAAATTATCCGGGTTAGGATTTAAGATTCTAATAAACAGTTTTGATTCCATTACAGTTGAAAATGAATCTATCGCACTGATTGGTGTTGAAAATTGGGGGAGACCACCATTTAAGCAGTATGGAAATATTGCAAAAGCCCAACAAGGTGCAGAAAAATTTCGATTCAAAATATTGTTATCACACGATCCGGATTATTGGGAAGCAGGTATTGTTGGTAAAACAGATATAGATTTAACGCTATCGGGACATACACATGGAATGCAGATAGGATGGGCGTTTAATGGGAAAAGATATAGTCCCTCGGTGTTGCGATTTAAACAGTGGGGTGGGCTTTACAAAGAAGGGACTCAATATTTATATGTGAATACCGGCATTGGGTTTATTGGTCTTCCTGCAAGAATAGGTATGCCTCCCGAAATTACAGTTTTTACTTTGATGAAAAAATAGAAAAAAGCATGGGGAAAACAGCCAAGTTCTAACAGCAGCTTTGGACTCAGCGATGGCTTTGTGGGGCTGCTGTTTTTGCTTGAATGGTGTGTTAGAAAAAAAATTAAAACAGCGATCCATTTTGTTCACTTCGTCCATTTCCTGGAAATGATGTTTTTTTGTATATTTGTACAAGAATTAAATTTTTATCTAAATAATAAATTTTATATTATGCCGGCCTTAAATCCAGTTCAGTTGGAGGTTCTTAAGTTGTTCCGTTTTACAAAAACTGATGAAGATTTATTAGAACTGAAAACAGTTTTAATAGACTATCTCTCAAAAAAAACAGTATCAGAAGCTGATAAAGCTTTCGATGAAAAAGGTTTTACAAATAATGATATTGAGCAATGGCGAAAAGAACATTTAAGAAAAAGAACATAAAGTATGTTATAGATACAAACATATTTGTAATATCACTTACAAGCCGTTCCCCATATCATTTTATTTACACTGAACTAATCAAAGGAAATTTTGATTTATTGGTAAGCAACGAAATTTTGTTGGAGTACGAAGAAATAATTATTACAAAATACGGTAAAAAAACAGCAGATTATTTTTTAGGTTTATTAGGTGAATTACCTAATGTAAAGTTTGTTAAGCCATTCTACACCTGGAATTTGATAGAATCTGATCACGATGATGATAAATATGTGGACTGTGCAATTGCTGGTTTAGCAGAATGTATTATTAGTGAAGACAAACACTTCAATATATTAAAAGATTTATCCTTTCCAATAGTTAAAGTTATCAATATTGAAAAATTCATGGAATTAATACATTTAATTAAATCCTAAACCTGAATTTTATT
>JAVHQG010000129.1:0-16076 GCA_036171035.1 Bacteroidales bacterium | reverse complement strand
TAGTATCATTTATAAAAAAAAATTAAATCTTCCGTATTGCCCTGATACGTGAGCAAAAGTCAGGCTATTTGCTTTTATTTATAAATAGTATTTTATCAATGTACAAATCTACTATGTTGAAATGTTCGAGCAGGTTGCTTCTATCTAGCGGTTTAGCAGTTGAACTACTAATAATTTTTCATTAAAATTTATATCTTGCTCCGGCATTTATCATTAAACTCCAGTAGCCTGTTCGTCCACTTTTTAACGATTCATTTAATGTGTTGACGCTACTGCCGAAATCGTTTACTCCCATAAAACCCCGTAAGCCGGCATTAAATCCAAAGTGGTCAAGGATCATCATGCTAATACCGCCACCTCCTACAAGACTCAGATTTATTCTTTGAAAATGGCTGGAAATATCCTCTTTTTTTTTATTATATACATCTGCCATATTCCAATTTGAAGCCACTTCATTAATATCCGCTGTAAGTAAAATGTTGAAACAAACGCCACCTTCTACATAAATCCATTTCCCAAGAATAGCAACAACCGGTATATCAATATTTTTTAGTTTTGTTACCGATTTATAATCAAAAGCATTCAATAGATTGGAGGTATCCTTGAAAAAACTGGTGCCTTCATATTTTTGGTTAATTGCGGAGAAAAGCAGTTCGCCTTGAAATTTTAAACGTTCAGTAAATGTAATACCACAATATCCACCCATGCTGTACCCAAACGACAAAGGCATGTCTGCTTGTTTTTTTACATCTTTATTGGGAAGTCGGGTTATGCCACCGGCAAATTTGCCTCCAACATATAGTTTTTGGGCTTGTAAACTTGAAATGGCAAGCAATATCAAAAGCGATAGAAATAGTTGTTTCATAATAATTATTTTTTTTACATTTACAAAATTAATAACATTTATTTGATTTATAATATATTTTTGTAGAATCAGTTGAGGTTTGTATGTTTAATCGTAACACATAAATTGAAAATAGATATGAAAACCGTTTTTAAATTGTCCATTTTTTTTGTAGCATTTTTTTTTGTTTTTAGTTTGCACTCCTATGCGCAAAAAAACATCAAGGAACTTGCATCTGAAAATGGTGTTAAAATCGTATATTTTTGGAAAAAATTAAAAGATGATAAAGCTAAAGGTTTGGAGCTTTGCATGGAAATTACGAATACAAATGAATTCCCTGCCGAAGCAGTTTTTAGTTTTGCAATCAATAGAAACAAGGAACAAAAATCAAAAAGTGATGAAATTAGAAAGTGCCTGAAACCTCAACAAATTATGCGTGGGAGAAAAAAGGGATTGAGTTTTTTGATTGATGAGGTCTCAATGGCAGATGTGAAAAGCGATAGATTTGAATTGCTGATTTTAGATTTAGAGGTAAAGCAAGTTGTGAAATGCACAAAATAATTACCTGATTCTATCCAACGATTTTACCAGTTTGTCATCTTTCCTAATGCCTATAAATGCAAGTATTTGGAATATTATTATCAGTATAGGGAAAAATAATCCATACTTAATTGTTCCATCAATAGCGTGTATATTTATCAATTGAAAGAACATGAGTCCTTCCAAAGCCGCAGAAAGAAGAATGTTCGCAATACACAGCCGCAATTGAAATGTTCTGTTTTTGTATAATAAAATTGTGATGCACGAGATCAAGCAAATAATGGACAGCAGAACCAGATCGGGCATTGTATTTACGCCATTATTTGTATCATGTATTTCAGATATTTTTAAAATTAAATTTTGCCCATTGGCGGTAATTAAAGCAATGGGAATAAAAAACAGAAGCGATGAAACAGCTAATGCTAATAGTAAAAAGATGGTTTGTTTTCGTTGAATCATATTAATTTTTTATTACATTCTGTGGTAAAAATAATTAAATTTTGAAAAAAAATGTAAAACGTAAAACTTATCTGTATTGTTAAAAATATTTTTTTCCCGTAAAATCAAAAAATCCTTGTTGTAGAAAAGCTTTTTCGCAAAATACATCGCCCACATAGACATTTTTTACAGGAGAACCTTTGCCATCTATGTTGAATAATTCTGAATAAATTAAATTTCCTGCACGCATTTCAAGGAAATCGAACACACAAGGAATAATGAATTTCCCTTTGCTGTTTATCAATCCATATTTTCCATGTTCATCAATCACAATTCCAAGATTGAACTCGTAACTATACCACGTAATATCTTTATATCTGCATGGTAAAATTTCCTTACCATCCATGCTAATCACACCATGTTTTTTACCAATATAAGCAAGATAAAATATATTGTTTAAAAATGTTAACTGATCGAATTCTCTAGAAGCCTTTTGTCCTTTTTTATTGATCAGGAAATTTTTCGCATATTGAGTAGCAATGGCATAGCCTTGGCGGAAATCACTACTACGATAGAATTGACATGCAATCACATTTTTTCCGGTACTGTCAATGTATCCATATTTATCGTTTTTTATTGCAATCGCCATTCCATCAGCAAATGGGTAGGCGAAATCGTATTCCATTTTTGTAATTTCTTTGCCGGCTTTGTTTATATAACCCCATTTCCATTTGTAGCATACTGCAGCCCTTCCTGCGCTATACGGATAACCAACATCGAACTTAAATGGTGTTCCTTCTTTACCTGTTTTATCAATATATCCATATTTGCCATTTATTTTCAAACCGCACAATCCTTCAGTAAAAATGGGCTTTCCACCTTGTTCTTGATAATCTCCTAATGGAATTACTTCTTCGAATTTTGCATTGATAAATCCACCTTTATTTGATTTTGTAACCCAGCACAAACCTTGTGAAAAATCACCAACATCATCATATTTTTTATCGAGTGTAATAAAATTTCCCAGCGTGTCAAATGCGATTAATCCCGATGTAGCTGCTCCCTCTCGTTTTAGGCAATCATTGGGTTTGTCAAGATTTTTTGTGATTTTTAACGGTACTGCTTCCTTAAATTGAGAATTGATAAAACCAAAAAATCCATCCTTATTCACACGGGCAAATCCACTACGGAATCCTTCTATTGCATCATACTGACAAGGCAATATTTCTGTACCTTTTTTATTAATGATGCCCCATTTTGCAAATGTATCCATCACTAAAGCATAATCGTTTGTGAATGGCTGTGTTTTTAGATAAATAGCAGGAATAACAATTTTTCCTGTTGTGTCGCAATATCCCCAATGGCTTGTTTGATAAACAGGGATGCGGTCGGGTATAGGCTGCGCATATAAAACATTTTGCAAGAAGATTAATATGATAATTAAAAGATTTCTCATTGGAATTAAATTTAATCTATCGACAAATATATAAAGACCTAATTATTTTTCTATTCTGATAGCTAAATTTATAAAGTGAATGAAGATGTTTTTTCTATTTTTCAGTAAAATACCACCGCTAAAAACGGTGGCTTTTCACTTTTGAATAAAATAATTTCAAACTCAATTGAAGATGTGTTACATCTTTAAGCAATATTCTATAATGTTTAATATTAAGGTGTGTTACATTTGACGCATAAAAAATTGTATTTATTTTAAATCCTCCAACTATAAATAAAAAAACCATCCCATAAGAGATGGCTTTATAGAGGTATAATAGTTCTTGCAAGAAAACTCAGTGTCAGATAAGAAAATGTCAAGAATGAGGCTTTCGATGTTTTGAAAATCAGGAGTTTACTTTTGTAAATGACTGTTTTCAAAACGAGAGTAACGAAATTATTGGCGTTTTCTTGCTGACACTAAATAATATAAATTATTTCTTTTTCATGTCTTTTTTAGGATTTTTTGCTTCTTTATCGTTTGCCTTTTTAACATCTTCATCTTTGATTCCGAGTTTGGTTTTTACCAAATCAAATACGTCGGTGCTTTCGCTAGAATAGTGAAGCAGAACGGCAACATCAAAAATATATGTGAATTTCTTTTCTTCACCAACTTCTTTAATTGCTTTGCGGATTTTTTCATAAATAGGCTGCATCAGTTCTTGTTCTTTTTTCTGAAGATCTTGTTGAGCTTGTTGCTGATAACTTTGAATCCGTGTGTTTAAGTCCTGTAATTCTTTTTCTTTTGTCTGTTTAATCAGATCACTCATTTTATCACCATTTGCCTGATAATCGTCGTATTTCTTTTTTAACTCATCTTGCATTTTTGTGAGCTCTGTTTCAAGTTGTTTTGAGTAGTCTTGTAATTCCGCAGAAGCTTTTTCTTTTTCAGGCATTACTGTAAAAAGCTTATTTGCATCAATATGTCCGAAATTTTTTTGGGCGTTTGTGTTTGCAACGAAGAAAGCAAATAAAACAATTAATGATAATCTAACAATTCTTTTCATAATTTTTAATTTTTAAAATTTGTACAAAAATATATATTTATTTTTTAAAACCTAATTTTTCAAGAACCTCATCACTTTTATCATATTTCGGATCAACATACAACATCGTAAGGCTGCCGGCAGAATCAAAAATCACGGCATAGCTTTCGTTTGCAGCAATATCTTTTATTGCATTAAATACTTCATCTTGTATTGGTTTTATTAGTTCTTGACGTTTTTTAAATAAATCGCCATCTTTTCCAAAATATTTTTTTTGTTTTTCTTTTACCTGTTTTTCTTTTGTAATGATTTCTGTTTCACGTTTTGTTTTCATTTCATCGCTTAACAGAATTTTTTCAATTTGGAAATCTTTATACATTTTGTCAATATCTTCATATTGTGCATCAATGTCTTTCTGCCACTGCTTTGATAATTCGGTCAATTGATCTGTTGCAGCCTCATATGCAGGAATGTTTTTTAAAATATATTCTGTATCAACATACGCATATTTTTGTGAAATTGCTGCAAGAGAGCATAAGGTGATACCTATTAGAATCAAAATCTTTTTCATATAGTAAAGTTTAAAATTGGATGTAAATTTACAAATAATTTTATAGTCGATAAAATATTAGGTTTATTAAAATTGTTGTCCTATTACAAAATGGAATTGGCTATGTTTCATGTTTTTCGCTCCAAACAAATCATCAAATCCGTATCCCCAGTCAACGCCCAGCATTCCAATCATCGGCAAGAAAATTCGAATTCCAACACCGGCTGCCCGTTTTAAATCATATGGTTTGAAATCCTTAAAAGCATGCCAGCAATTGCCTCCTTCAAGGAAAGCTAAGCCATAAAGAGTAGCGTTCGGGTTAAGTGTTAGAGGGTATCTCAATTCCATTGTTAATTTATCGTATATATTGCCACCTGTTGATGGTGTTAATGCACCGTTTTCATATCCTCTGAGTGCAATCACATCACGACCATATAAGTTGTACCCTGAAAGCCCATCGCCACCTACTGTAAATCCTTCAAAAGGAGAATACCCCCATTTGCTGTTGTACATACCAAGGAAACCAAAATTTGCTTTTGTGTTTAACACTAAATCGCCAACAAGTTTCGTAAACCAGGATGCAGTAAATGTCCATTTGTGATATTCAATCCATTCATATTTCTGTGCTTGTGGCATATTTGCCCAGTCTTTATTTTGTAGTAAAGAATATGGTGGAGTGAGCTGTAAGGTGAGTGAAAATAACGAACCTCTTCGCGGATAGATAGGTGCATCAACAGAGTTTCTGGCAAAAGTTGTTGTAAAACTTATATTTTTTGCAACCCCTGTATTAAATAGGAATGCGCTCCATTTTTGCAGATTGTAACGTTGAAAGCTAATATCATTATATAATGTAAAATAATCATCAGGCCATTTTAACTTCCTGCCTAGTCCTGTTGAAG
Source organism: Bacteroidales bacterium (assembly GCA_036171035.1). GTDB lineage: Bacteria > Bacteroidota > Bacteroidia > Bacteroidales > GWF2-35-48 > GWF2-35-48. The sequence continues at coordinate 10,325 of JAVHQG010000129.1, read as the reverse complement.
CTCCGGTAATATGGATGTATTGCCTTGTGGTATCTGACTTGGCTGCACCATTTGTTTGAATGGTATAATACACTGATGTCGAAAGTGAGTTTGGCTTTTTGCCACCCAGCCATGGTTCAACAAACGACATACTGTATGCCTGATAATATAAACCATTTGATTGGGCTCTTACGCTTAAACGCTGACCATCCCCTGCGGGAAGTGGTCGCCAGGCTTCTTTTTTAAACATGTTTTTTGCTGAAAAATTATTAAATGAAACGCCCAGTGTTCCAACAATCATATTTGCACCCCAACCTCCTGAAAGTTCAATTTGATCAGATGGCTTTTCTTCAACAATATATTCAATATCTACTGTCCCATCAACAGGGTTGGGCGTGGGGTTCACATCTAGTTTTTCAGGATTAAAATAACCTAACTGTACAAGTTCTCGCTGGCTTCTCATAATGTCAGAGCGGCTAAACAATTGCCCTGGTTTAGTTTTTATTTCTCTACGAATAACATGCTCATTAGTTTTTGTGTTTCCAGAGATAATTATATTATTTACTATGGCTTGTCTGCCTTCAAATATACGCATTTCAAGATCAATTGAATCGTTTTCAACTTTCACTTCTACGGGCGTAACATTAAAAAATAAATATCCATCATCGAGATATAGTGAACTTACACCATTTGGGTCATACATAAGCCGTTCGTTGAGTATTGCTTCATTGTAAATATCGCCTTTTTTAATACCTAAATAAGTGTTAAGAATATCATTTTTATACTTGGTGTTTCCAACCCATGCAATATTTCTGAAATAATATTTTTTCCCTTCATCAATTTTGATGTATGCGTCAATCATTTTATCATCATATTTATAAATTGAATCGACCACAATTTTTGCATCTCGATAGCCTTTTTCATTATATTTTGCAATAATTTTCTTTTTATCGTCAATATAATTTTCCTGAATAAATTTAGAAATACGAAAGATGTTAAATCGTCCCGGTCCAGATTTCTCTTTAGTGTTTTTCATTGCTCTGATGAGCTGTTTATCTGTAAATACCGTATTACCTTCAAATTTTACATAGTGAATCCTAATTCTATTGTTTTTTTTAATATCAAAATAGAGTATGACATGGTTTTGCATAGCTGTATCATTTTCCTGACGAATAATCACATCTGCATTCAAATACCCTTTGTCCACAAAATAATTTTTTATGATGTTTTTTCCTTTCATAATCAGGTTTTCAGTAACCTGAACTCCTTTTACAAGTTTGATTTTTTCGCGGATATCATCGGCTTCTCCTTTTTTAATACCTGAAAATGAAAATTTCGATAATCTGGGACGTTCTTGTAGATATAAATCAAGGAAAATTTGGTGTTCAATAATTTTATAAGCAGATATTTTGATATCAGAAAAAAGACCTTGCTTCCAAAGTTTTTCAATTGCCTTTGTGATTACCTCACCCGGAATTTGAATTGTGTCTCCAACACGCAGCCCGGAAAGGTTTACAAGCACATCCTGATCAAGAAACTTTACACCAGAAACTGTAATCCCTCCAATTTCATATGGTTTTGGTTCGCCATAATCAAATGAAGGTAAGTTCGAGGTTACATCAACTTGAGCGAATATTTTAACAAATGCAAAAACAAGTGAAACAACAAATATTATTTTTTTCCCCATCCCAAATTTATCAGATTCCAATTTAATTTTTCATTTTTATTTGTTCGCTTGTTTTTCCAAATCTTCTTTCTCTGTTCTGATATACACAAATTGCTTCGAAAAAATCTTCTTTTCCAAAGTCAGGCCATAAAATATCAGTAAAATACAATTCAGTATAAGCCATTTGCCATAATAAAAAGTTACTAATTCTCAATTCTCCACTTGTTCTAATAAGCAATTCAGGATCGGGAATATTTTCTGTTGAAAGGTGTTTTGCAAACAATTGATCATTGATATCTTCTATGTTTATTGTGTTATTATGGACTCCTTCTGCAATTTTTTTAACAGCATCAACAATCTCCCATCGGGCACTATAACTTAATGCAAGCACAAGATTTAATCCTGTGTTTTTTGATGTTGCTTCAATCGCTTTATTCAAATTCTGTACAACATTTTTTGGTAATTCCTGAATGTTTCCTATTGCCATTAAACGAACATTGTTCTTATTTAGTGTTTTGAGTTCGGAATTTATTGTAGAAACAAGTAAAGACATGAGTGCTGTTACTTCAACTTTTGGTCTGTTCCAGTTTTCTGTTGAAAAGGCATATAATGTAAGATATTTAATGCCAATTTCGCCGGCTGCTTCAACAATATTTTTTACTGCTTTCACGCCATACTTGTGACCAAAGATTCTTAAATTACCTTTTTGTTTCGCCCATCTGCCATTACCGTCCATAATGATAGCAACATGCGACGGAAGTTGATTTTGTAATAATTTTTCTTTAAAGCTCATCAGTGTTTTTTCTTTTCGCCGTATGCAGCGCATTTTAGTTCTTCGCTAAATATCATATAGGTAAGAAAAATTCCGCAAAAGGAGTACCAGTCGTTGTTATTTGCAAATGCAGTTTGCTTATATGAATTGTTTAGATAGTCTTTTCCATTAAGACCATCAATGTTGTCGGAGAAAGTTTTTCTTAAAGTCCATTCGGCTCCAAAAGCCCAATTCCTCAATAGATTTATTTTATATCCAATGCCAAATGGAATTGAAAATTGGCTCGGACTAGGTGTGCTTGGCATCATAGCATAAGCAATACCTGCAACCAGATATGTTGATCTATTAAATTTATCGTTTGCAACAACGTAAGGTAAAAAATTAAATTCAGCTAAAACGGCAACCTCAAAAGCTGAAGTGTTAAATGAGTGATTTCTTGTTTGTTGATATAGATTTTTAAAATCCTGATCATTGGCAGATAATGTCCCGTATAAAACGTTACCACGAATGGAATATCTTTGATCGAAGTTATATCTTATTAATGCTCCTACTGCCGGTTGGGGAGAGTAGAATTGTTTGGAAGGATTTATGTCTCCCATATAATATGAAACACCACCAAACCCACCAACATCCATTCTTGCTTGTGAAAACATTAATGAATTATAGAGCAAAAATATGGAAAGACAGACTAGCTGTAATGTTCTCATTTGTAGAATATACGGTAGTTGTTAGAATTTTGGTAAGCCGTTTCTACCAACTCTGATCTTCATTGATAAATTAAACAGGATAAACATGTATCCATCTTTTGTTTTAGGATTTCCCCGCCATTTCGTTCCATTTGGAACAGGAGTTCCTTCTCTGGGATCTGCAAAGTATGCAGCGACATCGCCTTTTGCTGCTTTGATTGCGTTATTGTCGTAGTATAAATCGCTTACATCGTCCATGTAATCAGTAGTAGTAAGTCTATATCCAAATTCCATCCCAAAATTCATCTTTCTATTGTAGCTGTATTTCATACCAACTCCAATAGGAACACATGCAGCTATTTTACTGTATTTTGCTTTTGCTCCCGGAAGCCCTTGTCCTTCTGTTCCTAAGGGTTGTAGGGCATACCATTTCTGGTCAATATATTGTGCTTTAGGATTATAATAAACGCCACCAATTCCTGCAAACAGATACGTGTTGATTCCATCAAACCGAATTTTTCCGGAGCTAGTAAAGGAATACCTTCTTCCTGTTTTTTCTTTCGTAAGAGAATATTCCACCTGACACGAACTTTCAACAATCATTGATTTGAAGCTTAAATTTCGACCTGTTCTATTGCTTGTGGAATTCCCATCATTGCCTTTAATGTTTCCGTAGATAACATTAAATTTTGTTGCAACTCTTTGGGTGATTCTATATCGCATGGCAACAAATAATGCAGGTCTTGTAGTTGATAAATCAAGATCAGTAAAATTGTGTTTAGCTTTTCCATTTCCGCCACCAAGATCTCCATAAAAATTGGTTGCTCCAATTCCATAGATCAACTCATAACGAATTTTTTTCCATCTTTGGGAATAGCCAATAGACGAAATAAAAGTGAGAAATAATATAAGAAATATTAGTTTTTGCATATTAAAAAAAATTAGAACATTGGTCTTCCCGATCTGCCGGTACGTAATTTATATACAAGATTTACAGAAATAAACATATATGCATCTTTGTATCGTGGATCTCCACGTTGTTCGCCGGCTTTTGTCCAACTAGGATTTGTGCCATCAGATCTGTCTGCAAGAGCCTTTGTTGTTTCATTTTGAAATAAATTTGAGCTGACATAAGATTTACTTACATCATCTAAATAGTCAGTAAAAGTTATTCTATACCCATATTCTAAACCTATGCACCAAAGTCTGTCAAGCGACCATTTAAAGCCCAACCCAACTGGAACAGAAACTGAAATTCTTGAATATTTTTTTCGTGTATCAATAACGCCCTGACCTTCTGTACCTAGTGGCTGCAAAGCAACCCATTTCCCATTGTACATTGTTTTAGGATTAAAATAAATAACATTGATTCCGGTAAAAACGTATGTGTTGGTTTTAAAATTGAGCCAACTTCCAGATCCCGGAACTTTCTGAATGCTATATTTGTGACTCCTTGGTTCTTTTATTATTGAATATTCTAATTGGTTATTAAATTCAATTATTTGAGACCTGAAGCTTAAATTTCTATATGATCGTGCCGGTTCTTTTGTTTTTTTGTCATCACCGGACAGCCAACCCCAAAAGAAACCTGTTTTATAAGCAAGTCGTTCATACAATTTATATCTTCCACCAACAAAGAAAAGTGGTCTTGTTGTTGAGATTTCGAAATCGTTGAGAAAGTGAGTACCTACCTTATCTGCACCACCAAGTTCTCCTAAAAAACTTGTTGCTCCAACACCGCCAATAATTTCATAGCGTAACTTTTTCCATTTACGTGATTTTTGCGCCGATGTGATTAGCGGTATGCTTGTTATTAGTATGATTATTAGTAATTTATAATTCATCCTTCTGAAAATTCAAATCGTAAAGATATAAAAAAATCAATAATTGAAAAAAATATAAATAAAATTACTAACAACTATTTGTTAATTTCTGCTGTCAATTCCCCACATAAGCTTCGACCTTAGGGTTGTAAAATAATTTAAATGCAACAAGCGAATGCTGTTAATTTCAAAATTTGCTCGTGTAATAATAAAATCAATGGATTTATGTAGAACTTCACTTCGGCGATCAAGTGAGACCAAATAGTTGGTATTGCGTCCCTCAACTCGAAATCGTAACTCACAATTGTCTGGGATTACTAAAGGTCTAACTGTTAAATTATGAGGAGCTAAAGGAGATAGAATAAAAATTGTTGAATCGGGTGTTGCAATAGGTCCTCCGGCACTCATTGAATATGCTGTTGATCCGGTGGGGGTGGCAACAATAATTCCATCAGCCCAGTAAGTGTTTAGGTATTCATTGTTTATATATGCCTGAATTTTTATCATTGATGACGAATCTTTTTTGTGGATTGTAAATTCGTTTAGTGCATATCTATAATCTTTAAATAAAGGGAGGTTGCAATCAAATTTTATAAGCGATCTTTTGTCTATATCATAACGATTGTTAATAACATCATCAATGGCTGTGATAAGATTATCTTTTGAGATATTTGCCAGAAACCCCAATCTGCCGCTATTAAGGCCTACAATAGGAATACCGGAATCTTTAATAAAAGCAACAGCCTCGAGGTATGTGCCATCGCCGCCGATACTCAACATAAAGCTTGTGTCTTTTTTTATTTCAGAATAATCTGAAAAGAAACCTGTAATATCGATTTTATCAGATTTGAAAATTGATGTAATAAAGTCGAAATAAGGCTTATAAATGAAAACTTGTATTTTGTTTTCAGCAAGTTTTTGAAAGAGAATTTTTAGTGATTCAGTAAAATCTGATGTGAAATTTTTCCCGTATATGGCTATTTTGATGATTTTATTTTTTTTGTTTGGAGTTGGCATTTTCGTCAAATAATCTATTATTTTAAACATTCAAAAACCTCATAAATCCATCATATCGATCTTCATAAAAATCGTTTAACTGATGGTCTTGAGCAATTGTTCCGGAAATGGTGTAATTAAAACGTTGGAGTGTTTGTATTACATGCGATAAATCTGTAATATTTAATTTGATAATGATGTGTAGTTTTTTTGGATCTTCAGTTGTTGTAACATATAAACTTAATACTTTAGCATCGTTGCTTTCTATGATTCTGGATATTTCTGAAAGGGAGTAATCATTTGTGTTTACTTCCAAGATAATGATGCCTCCGGGATTATCAACTCCAATTAATTTTGCGAATTGAGATGTTAAATTATGAATTGTAATTAAGCCGAGATAATTTTTTTTATCATCCAGCACGGGAACAACAGATAGTTTTAATTTTGATATTACATTAATCACTTCAAAAATATGTTGATTTGCTGTTACAAATGGGCTTAATAATGTTAATCTATGGTTGCCTACCGGCTCTTCAGCCATGTTCATGTCGTAAATATCAGAATCGGAGATCAGTCCTAAAAATTCAGATTGATTGACTATGGGCAGATGTGATATCCTAAATAGCTCCATAAGGTTAAGGGCAGTAAGACCTGTGTCGGAAGTTCTTAATGAAGGTATTGTTTCGGATAATAAATCTTTTGCGAACATATTAATATTAGATTCTTTTGTAAAACTGTATATTTTTGTGTTTTATTTAAACTGCTATTATATATCTATTTATTGTAATTCTGAAAAAAATATGACAAAATTGAGTGTAAATATAAATAAAATTGCAACACTACGCAATGCTCGTGGGGGAAATATACCCAGTGTTTTAAAGGCAGCCACTGATTGTCAGCGGTTCGGAGCTGAAGGAATAACGGTGCATCCCAGACCTGATGAACGTCATATTCGATATCAGGATGTAAGAGATATTTTACCAATTATAACAACTGAATTTAACATTGAGGGTTATCCATCAAGGAGTTTTCTTGATTTGATAAAAGAAATCAAGCCTGATCAAGTAACACTTGTCCCTGATCTGCCTGATGCTATTACTTCGAGTGCCGGATGGGATACGATTACGAATAAAGCATTTCTGATAGATCTTATTTGTGAACTGAAATCATATGGTGTGCGGACTTCAATTTTTATTGATACCAATATTGAAAATATTTTTAGTGCCAAAGAAACAGGGACAGATAGAATTGAATTATATACAGAACCGTTTGCCATAGAATATTATGTGGATAAAGAAAAAGCTGTAATGCCATTTGTTCATGCTGCTGATGCTGCTGTGAAATCTGGGCTTGGAATCAATGCTGGTCATGATTTAAGTCTCGAAAATTTGAATTATTTCTATAAAAATGTTCCCGGGTTACTAGAGGTCTCAATTGGACATGCACTCATTGCTGATGCGCTGTATATGGGGCTGGAGAATGTTATACAGATGTATTTGGCGCAGCTCAAATAGTAATGAAATTATTTTTTAGAAAATATGGAGAAGGTAAGCCCTTAATCATTTTACATGGCTTGTATGGTTCATCAGACAATTGGGTGACTGTTGGTAAGGAGTTGTGTAAAAAATTTACGGTTTATCTTATAGATCAACGTAATCATGGGCAATCAGGGCACGATATTGTGCATAACTATGATGCTATGGCTGAAGATTTGCATGAATTTTTTCTGCAAGAGCATATTGAGAAGGCTTATATCATGGGGCATTCGATGGGAGGTAAAGTTGCAATGTTTTTTTCTTTATACAATCCTGATTTTGTAGAGAAATTGATTGTTGTAGATATTTCTCCAATGGCATATTCTTTTGAAAAAATTGCCTCTGAGCATCAACGAATTATTAATGCTTTGATGGATGTAAAACTTTATCAAGCAAAGTCTTTGCAGGATATTGATAAGATGTTGCAACCTGCAATTCTTGAAGTTCGATTGCGAAGTTTTTTATTGAAAAATATTAAAAAAAATTTATCGGGGATTTTTTTTTGGAAGATTAATTTATCTGTACTCAATAATGAATTGCTATCCGTTTTTGAGGGTCTTAATCAAAATAGTGTGATAAATATTCCTACACTCTTTATAAAAGGGGAATTGTCATCTTATCTAAAAGAAAAAGATATTGAAATTATTAATATGATGTTTCCACAATCAACCATTAAAATTATTAAAAATGCAGGCCACTGGGTTCATGCAGAGCAACCTATTGAATTTAATGAGATTGTGGCGCATTTTTTATTAACAGGCACTACTTAGTGTTTCTACATAGAGTCAGTGTCTTATTCAGGATGTTCGAGAGCGAGGCTTTCGCAGTATTGAAAACTAAGGAGTTTACTTTGGTAAATGACTGTTTTCAATGCAAGTATAACGATGCTATCGGACATTATGGACAGGCACTACTTAAAATCCAAATTAAATTTTTGTTGAAATAGGAGCAGGTTTGGATTTTTTTCATTCAGATAGCTGAATTTATCCTGATCAGTATAAAGCTTCTTTTTCTCTTCACCTGTTTGTTCTGAAACTGTAGGAATGATGCTGATTTTGTTGTTTTGTAGTTCTGTAGTTAAATAATTCAACAATTCATTTTGAATTTCTTTTAAAGCATCACTTTGCGATAGATTGCTGAAAGCAACTTCTATTACAAAATTATCTCTTAATTCAGGCAAATTAGCCACCATTGTATTATATAGGCGTGGTTTAGTCTCTTTTAGTTTTTCAGCAAAACTGTTCCATTTTTCAATCAATTGCTCAATTGAAAATGGATTTGCAGTACTAATGCCGGGTTGTTTTTCTTTTTCTGTTTGGCTTTCATTAATTTTTTTTGGTAAAGGATTTGCGGCCTCTTTAATAGAAAAAGATTTTTTTATTGGAGTAGTATCTTCTGTTTTTGTTTCAACTTTCTTTACAGTGTTTGGTTTTGTATGGTGTGTGCTAGCGATTTCTGATTGAATTTCAGTTTTTGTTTCTGTGTTCTGTACTGTAGTGACAGTCTTGGGTTCAGCTATTGTTTTTTTTAAAGGTGTGTCTGTTCCGGCTAATTCCGAAGATGATGTGCTTAAAATATTACATAGTTGCAAGAGTGCAAATTCAACATGTAATCGTTGATTTTTGCTGGCTTTATAATAAATATCACAATTGCTGCATATTTTTAGTGCTTTGAATATGAAATCAGGACTACACAATTGAGCTTGAATTTTATACCTTTCTTTGATGTTGTCTCCTACTTCCAAAAGTTTCAGGGTTGCAATATCGTGGCTTACCAGTATATCTCTAAAATGTTCAGCAAGACCTGTAATGAAATGGTGTCCATCGAAACCATTGTTTAAAATTTCGTCAAACGTGAGTAACGATTCAGGGATTTTTCCTTGTAGAAAGAAATCTGTAAGTTTAAAGAAGTAGTCATAATCAAGAACATTGAGATGTGCAATGGCATTCTCGTAAGTGATTTTGTTGCCTGAGAAACTCACTATCTGATCAAAAAATGAAAGTGCATCGCGCATGGCTCCTTCTGATTTTTGGGCAATGATGTTCAATGCGTCATGTGAGGCAGTGATTCCCTCCTTCGAGGCAACATATTCCAGGTGCTTAACGGTGTCGTCAACTTTTATCCGGTTAAAATCAAAAATCTGACAACGTGATAAAATGGTTGGAATAATCTTATGCTTTTCAGTCGTGGCTAAAATGAAGATTACGTGTGGTGGTGGTTCTTCCAGCGTTTTCAGAAAGGCATTGAATGCCCCCGACGATAACATGTGTACTTCATCAATAATATAAACTTTGTATTTTCCAACTTGTGGTGGAATCCTTACCTGATCTATGATTTGTTTAATATCTTCAACAGAGTTGTTGGATGCAGCATCAAGTTCATAAATATTGTAGGATCGTCCTTCATTAAAGGATTTGCAAGGCTCACAGACATTGCATGGCTCAAAATCTTCTTTAATATTATGGCAATTAATTGTCTTTGCAAATATCCTTGCACAGGTGGTTTTCCCAACACCACGCGGACCACAAAATAAATATGCGTGAGCTAGATGATTGTTTTTGATTGCATTTTTTAGTGTTGTAGTAATTGATGCCTGTCCAATCACTGTCTCAAATGTAATGGGTCTGTATTTTCTGGCAGATACTATATAATTTTCCATGTTTTTATGATATTATTATTGCAAAAATACGATTTAGATTTTTAAGATTAAAATTAAGATATTCACATTGAGAAAAAATAAATTTTGTTTTGTGAATATATGATAAAGATGAAGAAAAATTATAATTTTGGAAAAGAACATTATTTGTGACAATTATTTAGTGTCAGCAAGAAAACGCCAATAATTTCGTTACTCTAATTTTGAAAACA
>JAVHQG010000128.1:0-4354 GCA_036171035.1 Bacteroidales bacterium | reverse complement strand
CCTCTCATTGCTTGCTCACGAATTGGGAAAGTAGAATAAAAAATACTTCTGTCTTTAAAAAATTCCTGTTCAGCTTTTTGCATTTCAACAATAAATTTTTCGCCAAGTTCGTTTTCGCAATATAAATCGAAAACTGCTTTTCTTGCAGAAAATGTTGAACCGAGTTTATCAGTTTTAAGATAAGTTAAATTCTTTATTTTTTCTTTCCCATTTAAAACCTCATTAAGGAAATCTATTAGTAAATCCTTATTAGGTTCTTCTCCGAATAGCCTTTTAAAGCCATAATCAGTAAAGGGATTTATATATTTTTCTCGTTGTTCCATATTATTACCCGGTGTTTATAATTATTTATTGCAAAATACAAATTTACAAATAATTAGCACTAAGGCATTAATAATTACAAAATTTACTTCTGTGTGTTTCTTTCAAGCTCTTTTAGATTTTCAAGTTTTTTCTTTTGCAGAAATCCGTTAATATCTTCAAGATGTTCTTTCACTTTTTTATTGCCAAATTCATATACTTTTTGGACTAACCCCGATAGAAAGTCACGATCATGTGATACAAGAATTAATGTACCATCAAAGTCCTGTAATGCACTTTTTAAAATATCTTTTGTTCGCATATCAAGATGATTTGTTGGCTCATCCAAAATCAGTAAATTTACAGGTTCCAGCAATAATTTTATCATTGCCAAACGTGTTCGTTCTCCTCCGGAGAGTACTTTCACTTTTTTCTGAATATCATCACCGCTAAACATGAATGCACCTAGCATGTCTTTTATTTTTGTTCGGATATCTCCAACAGCAATATCATCGATAGTTTGAAAAACTGTAAGTTCTTCGTCTAATAAGGATGCTTGATTTTGGGCAAAATAACCGATCATCGTATTATGTCCCAGCATCATTTTTCCTGTAAAATCAATTTCGCTCATAATGGCTTTTACCATTGTTGATTTTCCTTCTCCATTTTTACCAACAAAAGCCACGCGTTCGCCTCTGTCAATGGTTAATGAAGCATTTGCAAACACAATATGTTCGTTGTAACTTTTTGAAAGATCCTCTACAACAACAGGGTAGTTTCCAGAACGTGGAGAAGGTGGAAATTTTAATCGTAATGCAGAAGAATCAACCTCGTCAACTTCAATAATAGGAAGCTTTTCGAGCATTTTTACACGAGATTGAACTTGTAATGTTTTAGAATATGTCCCTTTAAAACGTTCAATAAATTCTGTTGTTTCAGCAATCATTTTCTGTTGATCGTTATACTGCTTCTGTTGTTGCTCACGACGTTCTTTACGAAGTTGCAGGTATGTTGTATAATTTACTTTATAATCATAAATGCGACCCATAGTGATTTCAACCGTGCGATTGGTAATATTATCAACAAAGGTGCGATCGTGAGAGATAACAATTACTGCTTTGGCACTGTTGATAAGGAATTCCTCAAGCCATTGAACAGACTCAATATCCATATGGTTTGTTGGCTCATCTAATAAAATTAAATCTGGCTTTTGCAATAATATTTTTGCCAGCTCAATGCGCATTCGCCAACCACCACTGAACTCACTTGTGGGGCGTTGAAAATCCTCACGTAAGAAACCTAATCCAAGCAATATTTTTTCAACTTCAGCATCAAAATTTATTTCTTCGACAGTATAAAATTTTTCACTTAAAGCGGATACTTTTTCAATTAATTCAAAATAGCTTTCAGAATCATAGTCGGTACGTGTGGATAGCTCATTATTCATTGCCTTTATCTCTTGCTCCATCACAAAAATATTTGCAAAAGCTTGAGAGGCTTCTTCGAATAATGTGCGACTGTCTTTTGTGAGTAAATGTTGTGGAAGGTAGGCAATCACGGCATCTTTTGGTGCAGATATTTTTCCTCCGGATGCTGTTTTTTTTCCGGCAATTATTTTCAATAGGGTTGATTTGCCCGCACCGTTTTTGCCCATCACAGCAATGCGATCTTTTTCATTTATTACAAAGGAAATATCTTTAAATAGTGTGGTTCCCCCGAATTCTACAGTAAGTGAGTCAACAGATATCATTATGTGTTTAGTTTTTTTGAGGCGCAAAGATACAATTTGCCGCTAAAACACAAAGACTACAATGTAACAAAAATCAAGACTTTTGAGTTTCGTTGTAAAAATGAATAAAAAAACATACGAGGATAAAGATTGAGTTTTTTAAAAGTTTATAATCTTCGAATTTCATAATTTTTTCACATAGTTTTATGGATATTGTTAATTTTGTATAGATTTTAGATTGCTTCAAGCGAAAAACCTTCGCAATGACGTTGAAATTATTGATTTATTCGACAACAGGCAATGTTTATCAAAACAAAAATATAGAAATGAGCTTATGAAAAAAATATTTTGTTTTATAATTGTAGTTGTCCTTTTTATCGGATGTAAGAAAAAAAACAATGAGAGTAATAGTTTAGGTGGTAAAATACTTGTAAATATTACCTACAAAGGCACTTCTCAAAAAGCGGTTTCTGAATCTAAATCAGGGCAATATTCGCAATTCGGCGATTATATTACAAGTATTACACCAACCACGTTTATAGGCAAATTTCTCGATATGAGGCTTATTCACTCAGAGGTTGATTTTGCTTCAAGTTCCGGATTTAACATTATTGATAATAATACAGAAATGGCATCGCCTTCAAGGCTTGCAGATTTTAGTAATAATGCCTCGGTTAGCTTTTCTCCAAACGTACCGAGATTCAGCTCTAGTATTGTTTTGAACCTCTTTGTTTTCATGCCAATGTTTTATTTTCAGGAGTTTGATTTACCGGTGCAATATGATAGCATTACTTATTTGCGGTATCTGACTTATGGTAGTGACAGTATTAACATGGCAAACAACTTTATGGGAGGATTAAGAAATGGGCGACATGTACGTGGTAGTCACGAGCCGTTTATGGCTGCAATATTCGATTCTGCATGGGGCGGCAACGGACATTTTCCACCAATCCCATGTAATTATGTATTTGGAAGTACCGATTCAACTTATATCTTTTACAGTAATGGTCAGTTCAGTGTAAATAATCCGTTGTCGCAAACTGGTTATATTATCAGAAGCAATTCATATAATGCCATTACACTTCAACCGGTACCGGAAGGAGAGACAAAAACTGTAACCGGCACAATGACTTTTAATATAAACAACCTCATTCAGATATACGCAGGAGATGATAACATTCCTTATACTTCCGATGATATTTTTGTGTATGCTCCAAATTTTTGGGAAAGATTATCAGTTAATTTAAACGCTTATTAGAGCCTTTTTATAAAGACAAGTATTTTATTTCACTTCTATCAGCTCCACTTCAAAAATAAGTGTTGAAAAAGGCGGAACGGGTCCTTTCTGCTCAAAGCCATATGCTAATTTTGATGGAATAATAAATGTTGAAGTACCTCCGGTACGCATTTTCAAAACTCCCTCTTCCAGGCCCTGAATGGCTTGTTGCGAGCCTATTTTAAAAGAAAAAGGCTCGTTTCGTTCAAGGCTCGAATCAAAAACTTTTCCATCAACAAATGAGCCGGTATAGTGTATTTTAACTGTTTTTCCGATTTCTGCTTTTTTACCTTTTCCGGCTAGTGTTTCGATATAGTATAAGCCGCTTTTTTCAGGAGTTACAGTCACGTTTGTGATTTTTAAATAATCAGCCAATAATTTTATCTCTTCTGCCTCACTCGAATGTTGCAACGCTCTAACCTCATCTTCAAATTGATCTGTTTTAAGGATTTTTACAATTTTAATATCAAATTTTAACTTGTCGCCATCTTTTACAAACATTGGACGATCCTGTTTTTTAGTTTTTTCATAGAAGTTAACAGCATCAATTAAAAAACTTGCACTATCTCCCACATGCATCATTCCAAAAGCATCTTCAATACACCCTCCCTCATGCGATATTTTTTTCATACGCATACGAAACGGACCAGAAATTTCAGCCGTACTAAAAAGAACTGAATCTTTTTCGGTTTTATAAACCATATGCAAAACCAGTACATCGTCGTTAACAGGTTTCACAGCTTCTTTATTTTCTGTAATAAACTTGTACATTAATCCGCTTTTATCTGTTTTATATCCACCGTTCCTACACGAAAATGTTAAGATTGCTATGCAAACAACATAAAATATATTTTTCATTTATTTTCTTTTTTTTTAATTATGAAACGATATGTTTTGGTAAACAGTTTCAACTTACTTCGCTCAGTAACCGAAACTCAACATTTAAACTTTATAACTTTGAGTCCACTCCGAAAAGTCTTTTAACCCCTAAATTCCCTAAAGGGGACTTTAAAGGCACACTGATTTTCAGCGATTTCCCTTCAGGGATC